>DPSW01000273.1 GCA_003527145.1 Clostridiaceae bacterium
GATTAAAGCATGGGCTGATGGGCGAATACAAGTTTATCGGCAAGCGGGGTGTGCTCGATTATGTCGATCAAGTCGGCTGCATCCAGTTTGACCCTATCGACGTATGCGGTAAAAATGCCGAGTTGGTTTTGCAATCCAGAGTCAAAGGCTTTACAAAGCAAATGCTTTATGAGNNAACCTTGCAATTATGAGTTTGTCCGACTGGAAATATTTTTCCCGGTACCGTGAAGCATATAGGAGCAGCGGGCGCAGCCATGCTGAGGTCAACGCCGTATGCGAAGACATAAAGGCGATCATCGGGGAGAAGGGAGCGGTATCCTCTTCTGATTTAGATTTTAAAGATACTGTAAAATGGTATTGGAGTGATACAAAGCTATCCAGAGCAGCCCTTGAAAGCCTGTATTTCCGCGGGGAGCTTGTCGTTCATCATAAAATAGGGACAAGAAAATATTATGACCTTGCTGAAAATTGCATTCCTGTGGAAATTCTAAAGGAGCCGGACCCTTATCCGGATGAATTTGAGCATATGAAGTGGCGTGTGCTGCGGAGAATTGCTGCCATAGGTCTTTTGTGGAACAAGCCCTCCGATGCCTGGCTTAATATTTGGGAATTAAAAGCAAGCCTGCGAAGTGAAATTTTCAAACAGCTATCGGAAGAAAACAAAATTATAGAGATCAGCGTAGAGAACATAAAAGAAAAGCTTTACTGCCTTGCAGCCGACAGCGAGCTGCTGGAAAAAGTATTGCATAATCCTAAAATCAAGGAGCGCTGTGAGCTTTTAGCTCCCCTGGATAATATGCTGTGGGACAGGAAGCTGATAAAGCTGCTGTTCGACTTTGAGTACAAATGGGAGATTTACACGCCGGAACCTCAGAGAAAGTACGGCTATTATGTATTGCCGGTGCTCTATGGGGATAGGTTTGTTGGCAGGGTCGAGGTTGTAAATGACAGAAAAGCCAAATGCCTGATCGTTAAAAATATATGGTTTGAAGCCGGAGTTAGACAGACAAAAAAGCTGATAAAGCAGATCAGTATATGTCTTGAGAAATTTGCATCATTTAATGATTGCNNAGTCAGTCTAAGAAAGGAAATCCCCAATGTTTGAGATAAAAGGAAAATACAACAGCGCTATTGTATATACGGAAAATATAGAACCCGGTGCCGTGGGTCAGATCGAAGCCCTATGCAGCCAGGAGTTTGTAAAAGGCAGCGTTATCCGCATTATGCCCGATGTCCACAGCGGCGCCGGCTGCACGATAGGAACCACAATGACCATTGAGGACAAAGTCGTGCCAAATCTTGTGGGCGTTGACATCGGCTGCGGCATGGAGGTCATAAAGCTTGAAGACCGCCGCATAGAGCTGCAGAAACTTGATAAGCTTATTTATGAGAAAATTCCCAGCGGATTTAACATACGGGATAAGGAGCACAGATTCAATGATGAAATAGATTTAAGTCAATTGAAATGCAAAGATGAGGTAAACCTAGCCAGGGCAAGGCGCAGCATAGGCACACTGGGAGGCGGTAATCACTTTATTGAGGTTAACAAGGGTAGTGAAGGCAGCTTATATATCGTCATTCATTCCGGAAGCCGCCATTTAGGCCACCGGGTTGCGAGCCTTTACCAGGAAGAAGCCTTTAAATCCCTTAATAAGAACACTNNGATTGCCGAATTAAAGGCCTCCGGGCGTGAAAAGGAGATACAGAAGGAGCTGAAAAGGAAAAAGGCAGAGATTCTCACCGATATACCCGAGACCTTGGCTTATGCTTCAGGAGAGCTTTTTAAGGATTACATCCATGATATGAAAATTGTACAGAGATTTGCGGATCTTAACCGCAAGGCTATGATACAGGAGATAGTAAAGAGTATGAAGCTTAAGGCTGCTTCACAGTTTACCACTGTCCATAATTATATCGATACGGGAAATATGATATTAAGGAAAGGCGCTGTCTCCGCTCAAAAGGGTGAGATCCTGTTAATCCCCATAAATATGCGTGACGGCAGTCTGATATGCATAGGCAAAGGGAATGCCGATTGGAATTTCTCGGCTCCTCACGGTGCCGGTCGCGTTATGAGCAGAACACAGGCCAGAAGCTCATTTACACTTAGCCAATTTAAAGAAACCATGGAAGGAATTTATACAACCTCCGTAAATAAAGAAACTTTGGATGAATGCCCTCTTGCGTATAAGCCTATGGATGATATAGTAAGAAATATATGCGATACTGTGGAAATTATAGATAACATAATACCCATATATAATTTTAAAGCGGCGGAATAGAATACTGTTGATAGGTCATAAATACAGCCCTGTAAGTAAATATTCATTAAATATTAATTTGTAGGGCTGTATTATATTGAATAAAGGGAACACCGGAAGATTAAGTTCTTGGAATTCAAGATTATACCTGTCCTATTAGACTTACTGCAGTTGTCATAAACCATATGGGAGGACCTGTTTTTCAAAACATACATTTTTCATTTCCCTTCTATTGGATACTTGAGGGCAAATTGGATAGTATTTAAAGCAGATCACACAATCCACTCTTTTTTTAGCTGCCATAATCCGGCCTGCACACTCCCTACACCGTCGGTATCACCTAACTTTATCTTTTCATGATGGCGAAATAGACTTTTCCAGCTATCCTGCACCTGACGCTTCAAGTCGGGGTAAAAATTTGTGAGGATTACATCGCTTTCATTCCGGATTCCATAGTCGGCAAGCATTTGACGAAACCGTGCCTCATCAGCCTTGGTCTCGCCGATATATTGAAGGCAAAGTATCTTGTTCCAGTCGTACATATCGAAAAATATCGCTTCCTCTGCCGGAATACACAATCGCAAAATCCTGCTGTCTGTTGATTGTTCAATGCTATATAAATCTCTGAAAGCCCAGTAAGGGTATTCAGCTCCTTCTGGCTTTGGAAGATACTTTTCTGCTTCCATGGCAAACCAGCTGTATGCCGCTATAAAAATCGGAGCGCTTTCTTCATATTTTTTTACCACATATTTTTGCTTGGAAAAACAAATCCCATCCCGTTCAAGAATGCTCACCACAACCTCTGATTGGGAGGAATAGAGCATTACCGTATTATCCTTGTCACCCATTCCTTTTTAACCTCCCATACATTACCATAACTTTTATTGCTGCCAAGAACGATAGACTCATCGAACAATCGGCTCCAACTGTCAATGATTTTCCTTTTTATCTGGGGGTAAAACTGTGACATATAGGCCTTGGCATCGCTTATCCCATATTGCTCCAGAAGCTGCCGGTGGTGCTTGGCATCTTGCTCATCTGCCGGAATATAGGAATAATTGAGGATTGNNATATTCACTCTCGTGATCAAGGATGGATCCAATGTAAGCTCCAGTATTATGGTTCCCGCACTGGGGAGCATGGTCGCCTCCCTTGTGAAAGATACCCATATGGGGAATTCTGCATAATCCGGCTTTTGGGCGGTGACGGGAGTATTTTTTACCAGCCAATTATAAGCCTCTAACACCAAATATGCGTGTTCACCTAAATCCTTGAAAATATATTCTTTTTTAGCGATATACCTGCCGGTTTCGTCAAGTTCTTTGGCGGCATTTTCATTCTGCTTCGTCCATACTGTAATGCTGTTCATCAGCTTTAACCTCCTNNGCAACATGTCCATATTATTAACTTACAATCTTAACATTAGTTTCCTTTGCCCTGCAATGAGCAATAAGCAATTCGTGACACTGAGATGCAATCAAATCAAATTCATGATTGCCCGAAAAAGAATAAACTACGCTTGAAATTCGATGTATACCCGGAGAAATCATTGCTCTGCGGCTATCGCTGGTGGGATTCCCAAAAGCTCCTGCAGGTTTTTGCATGCTTTCTTTTCTATTATGCCTTTTATAGTTTTAGTATATAATGAAAATTGTATTAAGTAAAATGACACTTTTTGAACTTTAAATTGAAAATATCTCATGTATCGGAAGATGAATTGGGATTTTTGAATGAGACTTCATTCAGAGGGGGATNNCAACCCCCACTGAATGTTAGTTCAGTGATAAAAGCATTTAAAAGTGTTAAAAATAATTTTGACATATGTCAATGTTTATGTTAATTTTTATACAACTTAAAATTCAAAGGTTATGAAGAGAGAGAGTAGATATTGGCCGGAGTCACAGAGAGAAGATGAGAGGTATGAATCTTCACAAAGGTTGTATTGAAGCAGTCTCGGAGCCATGAACCGAAAAGAGCGATTTTAGTAGGCTTCGTCGGAGTTCCGCCGTTAAAAGGGACACGGTATCAGGTTATGATAGTATAAATGGCCTCGTACCGGCAGAGTGCAGAGATGATCTCTGAATTTAGGTGGTAACACGGACCGTATAGCTCGCCCTAAGCTGAATGAAATATCAGCTTGGGGTTTTTTTATTGAATACGGGAGAGCTCAAGAGGTTTAAGATTCAGAAGGAAGAAAGCTCATCCTCAGGAGTAAGGAGGATCAAAGCAACCATCGGGGAAGTTATGACATAAGGGAAGAAATATAAAATTTTTGAACCAAATCAGAAGTTGTTACAATATACAGGTGAGGATTTAATCAATATATTACCCATTAAAGTTTGAAGGCGCCGTCAAACTGAGCTAAAGGAGGAAACAGCAGATTGGATGTAGAGGAATTGAGTCATTTGATTGAGAACTACGGCAAGGATGTCTATGGATTTTGCTGCAAACTGACAAGAGATAAGCACCAGGCGGATGATCTCTATCAGGAAGCTTTTTTAAAAGCTACGGAACTGTGCCATAGAATAGATGATACCCGGAATCCAAAGATATTCCTTATATCTATAGCAGCAAATACATGGAAGAATCAGCGGCGGAAATTTGGCTGGCGGCAGAGGATCGCAAAGATGGTGGCATTTCATGATGATCTTGATAATGCGCCTGATATGATCGATGGAGCCACACCGGAGCATGTTGCGCTGAACAATGAACTTCATGCAATGCTTGATATGGCTTCTGCATCATTGAATGACAAATTTAAAATACCGTTGTATATGTATTACACTGCCGGGCTGCCGGTTGAGGATATCGCTTCTGCGCTCAAGATACCGGCAGGTACTGTAAAGAGCAGGCTTTACAAGGCCAGAAAAATGATTAAAGAATATATGGAGGTCAATGGCTATGAAGGATTTTGAAAAGTTAGACCAATTGCTCAGACAGGCTATTTCTTCAAACGATGAACCGGATAACAGTTTGAACCAGTTGATCATCCGTCAGATGAGAGAGAAAAATCGGATGAAACGGGGGAATAGGAAGAAAACGCCTGCTGCGATAATATTTGCGATACTTGTCATAGTAACGTCTGTTTCGGCATTTGCCGCATGGCAGCTGCTCACACCGAAACAGGTTGCGGAGAATTTAGGAGATAAAAGTCTTGCAATTGCATTTGAAGGGAAAGATGCTTTAGCTATAAATCAGACTCAAGTCAGCGGTGATTATAAAGTGAGCTTGCTTGGGATTGTATCCGGCAAAGAGCTCAGCGATTTTAAACACTCAGCGGAAGACATCTATCCGGATAGGACCTATGCGGTAGTTGCTATTGCTAAAGCAAATGGTGCGCCGATGCCGGGAATGGATGATCCGGAATATGACGAAGTATCGTTTCTCGTTTCACCTTTTATAAAGGGCCAGAATCCTAAAGATATTAATATCTTTACAATGAATGGCGGATACAGTGCCTTTATAAAAGACGGGATAATGTATCGAATTGTGGAATGCGACGGTATAGAAATTTTTGCAGACAGAGGTTTGTACATCGGGGTTATCTCCAATACATTTTATGATATCAATGCCTATAATTTTGATTCGGAAACAGGAGAGATCAGTCCCAATGCTGACTATAAAGGAGTTAATCTCTTGTTCGATTTGCCTATTGATCCATCAAAAGGAGACTACGAAAAGGCCGAAAAATATATTCAGACATTATTTGATGAGCAGTCATCGGGTCAGAAGGATATAGATGAGGGACCGGTAGATTTGGAAACTTTATTGATAGGAGCTGCGCTTATTCCGGAATCCGTGCAAGAAATTGCTCCGGACAAGGAAGGCATCATCGCTTATGGCTTCGATGGGCATGAGACCAGAACTCCTTTGGAGATCTTATTTGATGAAGGTCAGGTTGGCTTCTCCAACAATATCTATATGGGCGGCGATGAACATACAAAAAACATTATTGTTTTTTCAAAAGATGCTGATGGGGTTATTAAAGGTATGACATATAGGAAAGATAATGACGATGCAAAGAGATGATTACGGCAGCAGCAAGAAAGCATACAAGGACGCTTAAAGAAGCGTCCTTAACTTGTTGATACAGCACCGATAAGCAGAATGGTATGTATATCTGTACACGGCCGGGGGACGGAAACNNTTTTAACTAATAACTTGAAACTCTTATATATTGACTATGGGGCTTTTATGCATAAAATCAACTTGGAAGCCCTTTTTTTATTGCCAAAACAGGAAAAACACTTTATGCTAAATATAACGAGGCCAATGTTAGTTCAGTGATCAATGAATGAATTCACAAAGAGGAGGAATCAAAGCATGGAAGAAAATAAGATTGATTCGGTAGATGAATATATCCTAAATAGCCCTCCTGAGCTTCATGAAAGACTTGAAAAGCTAAGAA
>DPSW01000027.1 GCA_003527145.1 Clostridiaceae bacterium
TTCAGTGGTTTCGGACGGTTCTTTTTTGCTTCCATTTTGATCATTCTTTGTCTAAATTAGATTTATGAACCGTGCTGTTACTGATGCCCAAAAGATTAGCAATCTGTCTGTGGCTTAGTTTACTATGCTTCAATAGCTCTTGAATTATTTCTTCTAAGTAAACTGGGTTTTTAGTAACTTGTTTGGCTTCTGTTAGTCCTTTTTCTTTAAAGTATACGTATATAATTTCTTGAGCCTGGTCCAGCCTATATTGTTCTTTGTCCNNTTTTGTTTATGGAATTCTATAAATTGATTTATATTATTAGAAAAGTATCCTAATATGAATTGTTTTTGTTGGCTTTTTATGATTGTATTTTCACTTATGTATTCATTATAGCTGCTCCAATTATAATCCCCAAGGGATTTAACCATTTTTGCTTTAACTGGATTGTTGTGTACATATCTTATTACTTGCAATAAATATTTATCATCTTTGACGGCTTCACTTTTATATCGATCTTGGAAGACATGTCCTATTCTATCTCGCTGCTGATTAAATTTCATAGCATATTTTATATTTATACTCTTAATAGCTTTTGCTAACCCAAGAGGCTCAGCTTTAACGACAATGTGAACATGGTTATCCATAACACAATAAGCAGCAATATCAATCAATTGATCTTCTTCCTGTTTTTTTAAGGAATCTAGAAAAAATCTTTTTTGCTCATCCTTATTAAAGATGTTTTCTCTATTGTTGCCTCGCATCATTATATGATAGTAGTCTGTTGGGCTTTCAATTCTCGCTTGCCTTGGCATATTATTCACCTCAAGTGATNNACCGTCCCCAATGCTTTGACATACTACTCCTCTATACTATTATTTTATGTCCCTTAATAACTGTCCATTTTTGTAACAAATATCTCTTATACCCCTCTAACCCTTATCCCGAATGGAAAATTTCTTATTCAGGTTTTAAAAGCCTGTTTATGTGTCAATCTAAGGCTAAACTGTCCACCTTNNAAGGTCACAGCAGCCGAAACTGTGTGACCTATATGAGTAACTCGCAATTATAATATACCCATGTCCTTTAACATATGAACTAATGACTTATAGAAATAGTCACATGCTTCATTCTCTGTTGTAAAGAGTTTCAACCCTGACTTCTGACCTCGTTCACTGTAATAAACTTCCCATTTGTCCCCATTTTGATTGATGCAATATGCTTCATTTGGTAAACCGCCCTCTAAAGAGTATGTATCTTTAGGGATATTGCTATTAATCAACATTTTCCTTAAATCATTTTTATTCATATTATGGTCCCACCTTTTTTATTATTCCTGCTTTTAATAAGTCGCTAATCGATTGACTAAACTCATATTGTATACCACCACCAGGCTGGTCAAACCATGGTGCTATTTTACCGCCTTGTACCTCAACTGGTTTAACAACTTCATAAACATTGTACGGTTTAGTTTCTGTTCCCGGTGCTAAAGCTCGATTTGCATATGGTGTTCCTTCGGGTGAAACAAATGTACCTCCCTCATAGCCATATCTATCGATTCGTGTTCCCGGTTTCAACGTTGTTTTCACGGGGTCTCCAGCAAAACCCCTGTTTGCAGGCCACTTTATATTTCCTGCTTCATCAACCCATTGAGTCTTACTCGTTCCCTCATCAAATTTAATCTTTGCTTCACTTNNAGGCCTTGTATACTAAGGTATGTAGCATAGTCAATTATTGCATCCGAAGCTATATCTGTGCCTATATCTAATAATTTTTCTTCATCCTTAGTTTCTAAAGCATATGCTAGTTCATTAAAAAAGCTGTCTAATCCTGTATATATGCTTTCTATTGTTATTTGAGGGATTTTGATATCTATTCTCCCCGTCTTTATTAATTGATCTAGTGTGGTGCTAATATATTTATCAAAAGCTTGACCTTTTAAGGTAAATTGTTCTCCCATCTTTTTGTCAATTTTATAAAATAAGTTGTCTTCTAAATCATTACTAGTCCCCTGAGACCCCAGTTTTACAGGCACAAGGCTTCCTTTTTGCTCATTCTCTTTTGCATATTCATAATAGTCATCATAATAGAGTATAGTCTTGTTTCCTTTGCCTGTTATCAGAGATTCTATTTTCCCATTGTCAATTATTATATTTTTACTTTCTTTTCCCGTGTTGATATCTCCAATAGACCCAAAGTTTTCTATTATAGTACTACTATTTCTTTTTCTAGAATGGCTATCTCCTGTTTTGATTTCTCTAATCTTACCTTCTTTTTTGTTGCTTATGATTGTATGGCTGTCTGTATCAGTAGCGATTAGATTCACTCTTCCCTTATTATCAATAATTGTAGTGCTTCCAATGCCCGTGTTGATGGTCCCTATCTTGCCTTTATTGTCTATAACAGTGTGGCTTCCTTCTCCTGTTACTATTTTACCTATATAGCCTTTGTTTTCAATGGTTACTTTGCTGCCTGAGGAGGTGGTTATTGTGTCAAGCATTTCGCTATAGTTATACATTTTATTTCCATATGCTTGTCCATAGAATAGTTTCCAGGCTTGACCCTGGTATACCGGAAGTTCATCAATGCTTATATCTATAATGTACCCTTCCCAGCTTACCGTTACTTTATCTTTATTGCTCTTACCACTTCCTCCGCCCTTGCTTCCTCCGCTTTGTCTGCCGCCGCTTCCGCCTGATTTTCCACTGCCTCCGCTGCTTCCTCCTGAGCCGCCGTTCTTTGAATTACTTCCTGAGCCTATTTTTATTGTATTTCCGTCACCTGTTCCGATTTCATTAGGGCTTCTTTTCGTATTTCTTATAGCTTCTGCTGCATCGTGTGCTGCAGCCGCTCCTGCTTTATCCCCTCTTTTATTTGCAGCCTCCCAGTCATCTGTGGCTTTTTGAATTGCCGCTTGTTGAGATTTTGAGAGGTTTTCTTTGTCCCAGTCTGATACAATGTGTCCGCTGGGGTCTATATATTGTATTGGATCATTATAGCAGTATGTATATAGGTTCAGGCTCAGCGGGT
>DPSW01000201.1 GCA_003527145.1 Clostridiaceae bacterium
ACCAGAAAAACATTCCAATATAATCAAGGCATACACCAGTGTCAAAACTTACAGTCAAAACCATAGGAGGTTTTAGGCATGATTTATGGGTATGCTAGAGTATCTACTAAGAAGCAATCAGACATAGGTAATTCCCTTGAAGAACAGNNGTGAATTCATTATTCAAGAGCAATGTACTGGCTCAAAGCTTACTAGGCCTAAGTTTGATGAACTCCTATCCAAACTTCAAGAAGGGGATAAGTTAGTCGTAACTAAGCTTGATAGATTTGCTAGAAATGTGACTGAGGGTATAGAACTTGTTAGAAAGCTCTTTCATAAGGGTGTCAAAGTGCACGTACTTAATGTTGGCCTGCTTGAAAATACCGCTATGGGCAACTTCTTTCTAACTACCCTTTTAGCTGTTGCTGAGCTTGAGCGAAGCATGATAATAGAACGTACACAGGCAGGAAAAGAGATAGCTAAAACTAAAGCAGGATTTAAGGATGGTAGACCAAAGAAATATACTGCGTATCAACTCAAGAATGCACTAGAGCTTTTAAACACACACTCATATACACAAGTCGAAACCTTAACAGGCATAAGTAAGTCAACACTCATTAGGGAGAAAAGGTCACATGGTCTAATATAAATAATCTTAAGTTTTATCAAGTCCGTTTCCTTCCTATCGAACGTCTAGCCTCAAGTTTATACGTGAAGTTTTGTAAAGCTCTTTATTATGCTTACATACGATTACGCTGAATTATTAGAGCCAGGAGAAAAATTCCTGGCTCTTTATTNNTCATTATTTCATCATAAATAGCCTCTTTCCCTTTAAGCAATGCTTCTATTTCATCATTACTTAACTGTCTAAACTCAGCATTAGGCAATGGGTAGTTACTCAAAACAATAATCGTACAATCATATCGTAACGCACGTGCTCTACCAACAGCTTGCAAAAGTTCTGTTTCAATAAAAGATAGTTGAATTTCTTGTAATATTTCATTCTGACTAAAGGCATTAAAATAATATTTCATACCATTTCTTGTTACAACACAATAGTGCATTCCACAATCCTCTGCGTTTAATTTAAAACCTAGAGCATACGCTATAAGCATGTATGACGCAGGATTGCAATGCGGAGTGCCTATTATAACAATATCCATTCCTTTAAAACTATCGATTCCTGCCACATTGCCAAAATGGGCAATACAATTATGAAATTCAGAAGCAAATTCTTTAAAGGTAATTACAGGTTTATCTTTAGCAATTGCCTTTGCTAGTGGGATACGTTTTTTTTCATTACGCATTTGAAATCTACTGTATGAGTATCTAGGGTATTGGACAACTTTACCTTTGGTTTCCACAAGGCCAATATCTATATATCTTAACCTATCCCCAAATAATAACTTATAAAGAGTTTCATTTGCTGTAGCAGATAGTATGACTGTTTTCTTTTGTGGCAACCCCCTTTTACAGATGAAGATAATTTCATCTGTATTATTGCTTGTTTTCACATAATAACTACTTGATAAAAATCCCAGAACGTTACTTTTTATATCGCATGACTTGGTTAATAACAATTCAAGTTTTTTTCTGTCATGAAAATATGATGGTGTTTGATAGACAATGCCTGGTTCTGCAGATTTAATATCATTTAACATACTTTGAATAGTAGTTGCATCACAACAATCCTTAGCCCGATTCCATAGTGTAAATAAATCATGTGTAGACATAGACCCTTGCTTTAAGATACTTGGAAGTATATCTTCATCGATAATAATAACTGTGTTGTCATCGTTTTGAAATAAAAGTCTTTCGTGTGTAGTTATCAACGTTTTATTGCCTCTTTCAATCTCAGACAGGAGTTCAAAATAATCCATTATTTCATGATTACCAGTCTCTTTAGCAACCCGCTTAAGTGTGGTTGCTGCTGCTCCATAGGCTCCAACATCATAAAGCCTGTTAACCTGCTCCTCTACGTAAAACGGAAGATTTGGTAACTCAGGAGTTACCAGATGGAAATTATTTTTTTCGTGCATACGCACCGAAACCTCTATTTTTAATTTATGTGTCGGTACAGCAACCGTCACATCCTTTAAATCAAGGTATAATTCAGTTTTTCCTAATCCAGTTGGTGCCTTAATAACGTATACGTTGTTGTCATTTGCTTCTATCGCTTTTTTAAACTCTAATGCTAACCTGGCTTCTGCTTCTTCAACAGAAATAGTTTTCTGCTTTGTGATCACCTGAACGTTTCCACGCTTAAGTGTTACCGCTTCAATCATTGCAGCATCGCTGTTATGGCACTTCTCCTGAAATTCATTGGGGCAATATTTTGGGCAAGCCTCAGGGAGATACCCCTGTTTTACAATATAATTTGCTGTGAACTTCCATTTATCCAAATTATAATCTTTTCTGGATGATATGCCTTTAATTAGCTTATCTTTTCCACCTTTTGCAATAAGAAGGTTTGTCGCAATACCGAAAATTTCATTATGATATGCCCAATACTCTCCACTTATGAATTGTCTATAGAGTTCACATTCCTGCTCCAATTTAACAAAGTCAACGTGTCTTATGGCTTCTCTTTCTGATATTTCGTTAATAATAGGATATTTGACTTTCTTTCCTATTCTAATAGCATTCTCTTTTGCCTCCGCATTGAAAAAAATAATGACTACTTCTTCAGTAGCCATCTCCCCATTTTTGACGAAATTACACATCTTCCTATTATACTTATATAGGTTTGGCCCTGATTTCGTCATTTCAAGGCTGCTGGATATTACTACCTTAGGCAATCCGTTTAGCATGTCTAATCCCACTGACCTGCAATATTGTTCTATCTTCCTTTGGTAGTTCCCATTTTGATCTGAAACAGTGATATATCCACAGATACCTTCAAGCAAAGT
>DPSW01000110.1:0-7581 GCA_003527145.1 Clostridiaceae bacterium
TTAGCCGCCCTTAGACTCACCGCTTATAGCGGCGGAGTCTTAGGGCGGGCTAGTTCAGTGTTAACTATCTAATAATTTATATATATTTTTCTTGTACATTTCAACGCCCGGCTGATCAAAGGGATTTATATCCAATAAATAACCGCTTACTGCGCAGGCTTTTTGCATGAAATATACCAGGTGTCCAAAGCTATGCTCATCCAGAGAAGGTATCTGCAGAGATATCACCGGCAGTCCGCCTTCTTCATGAGCCTTCATAGCACCTTCACAGGCTGCTTTGTTTATATAGTTCAGCGTCTTGCCGCTTAAATAATTCAGACCGTCCAAATCATCGGCACAATATGGTATGCGCACATCCGCAGGCGGATTCTCNNCCTTCCTGGAGATACTGTCCCATGGAATGCAAGTCCGTGGTAAACTGCAAGGTCGCCGGAAATATGCCTTTTCCGGCCTTGCCTTCGCTTTCTCCGAAAAGCTGCTGCCACCACTTCCCAAAATACGCCATAGAAGGTTCATAGTTTATGAACACCTCTATGCCTTTTCCCATTCCATACAATATGTTTCTCAGTGCAGAATATTGGTAGCAAGAATTTTCCTCCAGGCACGGATTATCATATATCCTATAGGCTTCTTCCGCCCCTTTTAGTATTTNNCCCTGCAGCTGCCATGGTGATCAAAGCTGCAGGAGTCAAAGCCGAATACCGGCCGCCGATATTTTCAGGAATCTCATAGCTTTCATAGCCTTCCTTCTCAGTCATCCCTCGCAATGCGCCTTCATTCTTATCAGTCACAGTTATTATTCTTTTCCTGACCTCTTCTTTGCCATGCCTTTTCTCCAGCAGCTCTTTGAGAACTCTGAAAGCCAAAGCTGTTTCCAGGGTCGTTCCGGATTTGGATATGACGCAAAGGCTGAAATCTTTATCCNNCAGACTGCAGATAGGCGCCGCTCATATTATTTCCGGCAAACAGTATTTGAGTTGAACCAGCGGATAATAATTCTACCGCTGCTCTGCTTCCCAGGTATGAGCCTCCGATGCCTATAGATACNNNNCTGCATCGTATTTTATGGGCAAGTCCAGCCAACCCAAAGGCATTTTGCCGTATTCGGCCTGGCTATGGAGAATTCTATGGATTGAATCGATCTTTTCAGCATATGAATTCAAAGCTTCTTTCTGAATATAACCTTCTGAATATCCTATTTTTATACCCTTCAATAGATACCCTCCTGAAAAATATGTTTTTTATCGGAACTTTCTTTCCCTCAATTTTTCAGCCAGCTCATCAAGCTTTCTCAGCCTATGATTGACCCCGGATTTGCCCACGGGGGGATCTATGGTCTCCCCTAATTCTTTAAGGCTCGCATCCTGATAGAGCAGCCTCGCTTCTGCAATATCTCTGAGGTTCTTGGGCAGCTTATTGAGTCCCATGCTTTCTTTTATATACTTTATGTTGTTTATCTGCCGCATGGCTGCATTTACCGTTTTGCTCAGATTTGCAGTTTCGCAATTGACTATTCTGTTAACATTATTTCTCATTTCTTTATATATTCTAACATTTTCTAAATCTAATAATGCACTATGAGCGCCTATTATATTGAGAAAATCAACGATATTTTCTCCCTCTTTAAGATAGACCACAAAATTGCTTTTTCTGACGACTATCTTTGCGTTCAATCCATAGCAATTTATGAGATTTTTAATATCCTCTGCATAGATCTCATTGCTCGTCACCAATTCAAGATGATAGGTCTTTTCAGGATCGCTTATAGAACCCCCTCCTAAAAAAACACCTCTCAAATAAGCTTTTTTGCAGCAATCATTCTTTATGATGGCTGCCGGTATTTTATAATTTATTTTATAGCCTCCTGCAGTTTCATTCATTATGGAGAGCTTTTTTAAAATATTCTCAGATGCCGCATCCGAATCTACTAAAAGAGTATAGCTGTAATTCTTCTTCAGTTGCTTATTTTTTGTCATGGACACTCTAGTCTGAATATCAAAATTATTTTTTATCAAGGAAAAAATTCTTCTTGCTATAGCTGCATTCTCTGTTGTCAGCTTTATACCTATCCTGTTTTGGCCCAGGATCTGTATGGTACCGTTCATTTTTATCAAGGCAGACAGTTCCGCTATCTGACAACAGGATTCTTTATCATTGATCTTAGCAATTTCATTTTTCACCTTTGATGAAAAGGACATGGAAGCACCACCTTTACTTGATTGTGCCTACTTTATTCAGAGGCCATAGTCTAAATACTGCTTTCCCTATTATATTTTTTCTATCTACAAAACCAAGAGAATCAGACCTGCTGTCCCTGCTTTCTACCCTGTTGTCGCCTAAAACAAAATATTTGTTATCCGGTGCTATCGCTTTACTGAAGTCATTTTCATAAGTAGGCACTTGTATATAGCTCTCTTCCAGCAATTTTCCGTTTATATATACAGAGCTATCTTTTATATCTATTTCTTCCTTGGGAAGACCAATAACTCTTTTTATCAGATCCTTGTGCTCAAGATTGTCATTTATGACCACTATATCTTCTCTTTTAGGAGCTCTCATCCTATAGCTCAGCTTAGATACTATAAGTATCTGGCCCTGATACAAGGTGGGCTCCATAGAAGGGCCTTTAACATATGCAATTTGAAAAACAAAGGTTTTTAGAATAAATGCAATCAAAAAAGCAGTTGCAATAAGCTTTATCCATGATATTATCTCATTCTTAATACTTTCGCTCAAAGTCATCTCTCTCCCTTTACTTTAAAAAATACTGTCCTTTTGTTCTTGGTTTATCAGCTTGAATATGCATCTTGACAGTGCATTATAGTCATGTCGTACATATCCTTTGTCGATCCTTACAAAGTCGTCTCCCACGACCTTGATCCCTTTTGCCGCTATATTGTCCCAATCTATTTCCACCGGCTTGGCATACTCGTCCATATACCTTAAGGCTGAATCTTCAGGTATCCTGCCCGAGTTTACTATTGCGTAACAATATCTTAACGAGTGTTCATGTTCATTTATAGCATTTATGTGATCCGACAAATCATATCCCAAGGTCTCCCCCTGCTGCGTCATCATGTTGCATATGTATATCTTCATCGCAGCCGCTTCATGGGCGGCTTTAGCTACACCCTTAACCATGAAATTCGGTATGATGCTTGTATAGAGGCTGCCCGGGCCTATGATCACCGCATCAGCTTCCTTTATAGCCTTCAAAGCTTCAGGCATGGCCTCGCATTCTGCGGGCTCCAGATACACTCTTTTTATTTTCTTATTGCTGCTGATCTGTCTTATAGGTATCTGGGACTCTCCTTTTATAATAGTTCCATCATCTAATTCAGCGAAAAGAGTGATGTCTTCCAAAGTCACAGGCACAACTCTGCCTGTGACAGCAAGAACATTGCTTATCTCTCTTATGGCATTATCAAAGCTTCCGCATATATCATTCAAAGCCGCAATAAAGAGGTTGCCGAAGCTTTGGCCGCGCAGGCTGCCTNNTACTGCATCAAGCTCTCCATAATGGGCTCCGTATTGGCCAAAGCCAGAATGCAATTCCTTATATCTCCGGGAGGGAGTATGCCCAGATCATTCCTGAGTATTCCCGATCCTCCCCCGTCATCAGCCACAGTCACTATGGCAGTTATATTTGAAGTGTAAGCCTTAAGGCCCCGCAGCAGTGTGGAGAGACCTGTTCCTCCACCTATAGCCACTATTTTAGGGCCTCCGATAGCCCAACCATTATCCTTAATCAAACCTCCAGAAGCCTTCCTTTCCAAAATCATCTTCCCCCATCACTAACAGTTTCCTTCTTCATCTATATCTCTATGCTCCACTATCACCCTATGATCCTTCTCCCTCAGCTTTTGGCTGAGCAGATTGGAAATGGTGACGGAGCGATGCCTGCCGCCGGTACAGCCGATGGCTATCACCAGCTGGCTTTTACNNTATCAAAAACTCCACCATATCCAGGAGCTTCTCCATAAATATTGAGGCCTCAGGCCATTTCATCACATACTCACGCACATCTTCATCATGTCCGCTATGCCTTCTCATGGATTCAATGTAATATGGATTCGGCAAAAACCTTACGTCAAAGACCAGGTCACCATCCAAAGGAATTCCATATTTGAATCCGAAGGAAATAATATTTACAATAAGCTTCTCATTCTTTCCTCCTTCCACAAAAAGATGGACTATCTCCCGTTTCAGCTGTGAAGTGCTCATATTCGTAGTATCGATTATATAAGTAGCTTTCGCCTTTATTTCCTCCAGCTTTTTTCTTTCAGCTTTTATGCCCCTTATTATCCTTCCGTCACCTGCCAGAGGGTGCATTCTTCGGCTGGTCTTAAACCTCTTTATCAAAGTCTCGTCGGAAGCCTCTAAAAATAGGATATCATAGTAAAAGCCTCCTTTCTCAAGTTCATCTAAGCTTGACTGAAGCTGATCAAAGAATTTTCCTCCTCTGATATCCGTAACTATAGCGATCTTTTCTATACTGCCCCTGCTCTGGCTGCATATATCAGCGAACTTTGATATAAGTGCAGGAGGCAAGTTATCTACGCAAAAAAAACCTAGATCCTCAAGGAACTTAACGGCTTGACTTTTCCCTGCTCCTGATAAACCGGTTATTATAACAAATTTCAATATATCTCCTCCTTGAACGAGAGTTCATTCAGTGTTGAACAGCGATTAAGAATCATACGCATTGATGATCTGAGCACCGGTCAATCCTGCCGATTCTGCCAACTCTGCGGCATTTCTGAAATTGCCTACATCCTGGGGTGTATGAGCATCGCTGTTGATCACAAATTTGACGCCATGGCCTGCCGCAACCCTCAGATAATCCACAGTCATTATATTGCTCTTTGAATTTATCTCCAGTGCAGTGCCCACTTTTGCCGCCGCCTCAGCCAAACGTCCTGTATCCATAGATATTCTGGCGCCAGGATGTGTAATAATATTTACCTTGTACTTCTTTATGGCATTTATCATTATATCCGTATTGGACTGCCTCATTTCCTCTGCCATAGCTTTGTTAATCCTTGAAATATAATTTTTCCCATAAAGGTTAACAAAGCTAGGGATTCCCTTTAATACCACCATCATGTGATATCCCAACAGCACGATATCCATATATCTCATCGCTTCATCATCCAGATCTATGTGCCCGTCTCTGCTGATTATATTGCATTCCATGCCGAGGAGAACTTTAAAATCCTTATATTTTTCATTGATCTCATCTATTTCGGCTCTCATCTTTTTTATATTCTCTCTCTTTACGCCAAAACTGAAATGCCTAAAGCCGTGATCGGTAATGGCTATTTCTTTCAAGCCTTTTTCTCTTGCCGCTGTAACATTATCCATTATTGTTCCCGTGCCATGGCTGTAAATAGTATGAGTATGATAATCTGCAAAGAGCTTTATCACATGCGACACCTCTTCATGTTTAATTTAATTATATACTACTCTTAGTATTATCAAAAGGCAATTTTGAATGCAGCATGAAATGAGAAAGCCACAGAGGACTGCCTGCCCTGTGGCCTATGCTTATTCAAACCTGCCTATCAGTTTGATTTCCGTTTCAAGCTTAACCCCGAATCTCTCATATACGGTTCTTTGTATGTGCTTGATCAGATTGTATATATCCTTTGCGGCAGCATCACCTGTGTTTACGATAAAGCCGCAATGCTTCTCGGAAATTTGAGCTCCCCCGATGGTATAGCCTCTCAATCCGGCATCTTCGATAAGCTTGCCGGCGTAATAGCCTTCAGGTCTCTTAAAAA
The DNA here is from genome assembly GCA_003527145.1 of Clostridiaceae bacterium. Taxonomy (GTDB): domain Bacteria; phylum Bacillota; class Clostridia; order Lutisporales; family Lutisporaceae; genus Lutispora. The sequence continues at coordinate 5,784 of DPSW01000110.1, forward strand.
CGCTTCCTGCGCTTGGCAGGTTCAATGGCTGCTTGCTCTGCCTTCTATCCGTATATTCGTCCATAAGCATTTTAATATCCGCTTTATTAGCTTTTTTCAGTTTTAAGGTGCATCCCAATACTGTATAGCCATATTTCTCAACCGCGCTCTTCCTGTATCCAAATTCCATTTCTTTATTCTGAAGAACCCTATATTCAAGATTTGAATCCAGTACCTCTGCTTTTTCCACTATCTCTTTCATTTCTACACCATAGGCCCCTGCATTCATAGATATGGCCCCTCCGATAGAACCGGGTATGCCGCTGGCAAACTCCATGCCGGATAAGGAGTGGCAGGCGGCTATCTTTGCCGCCTCAGGCAGTTTGGCTCCGCACTGGGCAATGAGTCTGTCCTCCATTATTTCAACAGCGGACATTTTATCGCCGAGCTTTATAACCGCTCCCCGTATTCCTTCATCAGACACGACCATATTGGTTCCATTGCCCATCAAGATATATGGTATGCTATTTTCTTTCACATATTTGATGAACTCAATGAGTTCCCTTATATTTTCAGGCTCAAAAAAGATATCCGCATTTCCCCCCACCTTGAAAGAGGTGTAATTCTTCATTGGCTCGTCATACTTTACGCTAGAAAATAAATCATTAAGCTGCAAAACTAATCCTCCTCTGATATATACCATTAATCAACTTCCAGTTTTCTTATAATCCCTATTGGGGTTTGTTCCGAGCACTGGCCCAGAGGATTGTCCTTCAATATGCCTAAAAGCCCTTTCCTATCCATTATCTCCTTGGAAGTTCCCAATATATTTCCTCCCAGATCATTTATATCGACTATCGCAACTTCAGCCTTTACGCTTTCGCTTATCTGCCTTGCAACCTTATCAGGGTTCTCCGGCCCCAAAACTACATATCTGTTATATGGCGGCAATGTGTTTGGCGTAGGTCCGTCAATAGAAGATGCCTTGTATCCGGCTATCCTGTAAAAATCTCCTCTTCGTCCTATGAGCTTCCCTAAAAAACCTACAACAGCGGCAAAAAGTATCTTAACAACTCCGCATTCTCTCAAAGCCATCTCCATAGTCTCAGGTATCCCCAGTCCTATGCCGGCTTTTGTCTTGGTGACGTACCTGGATAAAAATCTGGCTAAAGGTCTTGGCTTGATTTCATCCAATGGAAAAGCCCTGCCTTGAGTTATGGCCACGGCTTTTTCACTGATAAACACTATATCCTCTTCCTTTAAAATCTCCTGGGTATATTTCTTTACCACATCAGCAATATTGTCTTCTTTCATTATTACATGAGTCTTAACCGGTATCCTTATGTACTTCTTATTATTATATTCAATAACAGGCTGCTTTTCCTTTTCTCTGCTTTTCTCTTCCGACATATTATCTCCTCCGATTACCTATTTCCTGTTGTTCTAACTGATAACCAGTTCACCTATGCTTTATTGCAGTGAACAATTGTTACTTAATTATACAACATTATGCTGCCGGGTATCTATATAATTATTTGACAATATTTTATGTATTAATCATTCTGATATGAAAAATANNAAATATTTATTTACCTGAGTTTTCATATCTTCCAATGCCTTTTCAGGAGATTTTCCGGAGTTAAGCATCTCTTTGATATTATATTGTATAACTGCATCTATTTCCTGCCAATTCTTATGCCTTGGCAGGTTTTCAGCATAGCTCAGTTCCCTGTTGATGGCATACATGGCATCATCTCCACCATATATCATGCTGCCTGATTTTCTTGGAGAAAAGTATCCGAATTTCGTTAAGTCCTGA
>DPSW01000110.1:7617-14183 GCA_003527145.1 Clostridiaceae bacterium
CATTCATATATACAGGCATTTCTGCTTCTCCCCTGGGATAAGCGGCTACGGCAAGGTCGATTCCATATTGGCTGCCTATGTTCTTGATGTATTGGGCCATCCATGCATCAGCGAGCAAAACAGCACATTGTCCTGACAAAAAAGTGCTGAAGGCCTGGCCTTTGCCCATCTCTCCGAATTGCGGGTGGGTCACCGCATGCTTATGCTTGAGCTCATATAGCTTTTGCAAGCCTTTCAGGGCTATGGGACTGTTGAATATGTAATTTCCGCTGCTATCAATGAACTGGGCCCCGTCACTCATCAAAATGCCTGTAAGGTTATAGCATCCCGGGTCAATATAGCCGTTGAGACCATAAGTGCTGCCTGTTCCTTTTCTGTTTCCCTTATGGGTAAGCTTTTTCAGGCTATCAATAAACTCCTCATAAGTCCACTGGCCATCCTTCGGAAGCTCTGCTCCTCTTTGCTCAAATATGCGCTTATTCAGCAGCAAAGTATAGCCTCTGGCAGCCCATGGTATGCCATAGACATTGCCTCTATAGCTTACGGATTCCAATGCCTCTTTATCAAAATCATTTTTGTTTGCATCGGTTATATACTCGTCCAAAGCGTCCAAAAGTCCGGAAGAAATAAAAAACCAATCGCTGCCCACAGGGGCAATATCAGGATGTGCCCCTATCTTTGCAGCCGCCATCAAAGTAGTTCTGCCGTTTTGTATATCCAGAGGCCTGAATTCTACGTAAACTCCCGGATTCTTTTTTTCAAATTCCCTGATCCTTTTTTCTATCCATCCGAATCTGCTGCCGGTGGTCGTGTCCAGATTGGGATAATCCCAGAATCTTATGATTCCTTTCCACTCCGGTTCGTTAGTCTTAGGCTCATAGCTTTTTCTGTAGTCTACGGCATATCGCTTAAATATAGCCGGTCCTGTAAAAATATATATGGTCATTATAATGCATAAAAAAAGAGTGACAGCTCTTTTCATCTTCATTAAAACACTCCCTTTGGCTTCGTGCTTCCGGTTTCGAGAGCCTGGATTGCTCGCACAGCATACATATTCTCTCCTTAATTTATATTCCGGCAGAAGAAGAAATAGCACAAAAAAACAAAATGACAGGTATTGCTACCTGTCCTGTTCATCCTTTTCTACCTTATAGTTTACATTCGCATAGGGATTGTTTTGATCGTAGTTGTCCACCGGCTCTTCGGGTATTATAAATGCCGCTATGATATATGCAAGAAGGATTGGAAGGCCCGCACTCAAGAAGAAGAAGGCAACCCATATCAGCCTTACTATGGTTACATCAATATCAAAATAATCGGCCAAGCCGCCGCATACCCCGGCCAGAGTCTTATTATGTCTCGATTTATACAATTTTTTGTTCATATCATTTACCTCCAATTAGCGCTTTTAGGTGCTTCTGTAACTATATACGGCAGTCTGTTGGAAAAGTCTTATTTATTGAAAAAATTATATATATTTTCTGCTGCTTTTCTATTCATGCCTTTCACAGCCCCCAATTCTTCAATAGATGCTTTCTTGATATCCTCAATTCCCTTGAAATGTTTGAACAATGCTCTTTTCCGTCCGGGACCTATCCCTTCAATCTCATCTAAAACTGACTTTGCAACTTTTTTCTGTCTCAGGCTCCTATGGTATTCTATGGCAAATCTATGGGCTTCATCCTGCATAACAGCTATCAGCTTGAAAGCTTCGCTTCTCGCAGGTATTGCTATCTCATTTTCATGATATATCAGTCCCCTGGTCTTATGTCTGTCATCCTTTACCATGCCGCACAAAGGTATTGAAATATTCAGCTCCTTCAATACTTCTGCGGCAGCATTCACATGTCCTAAACCGCCGTCAATCATAATAAGATCAGGAAACTCAGAAAACTTTCCATGGGAATAGTCTACCTTTTCTTCATCAAGCTTATTCCTTTCTTCAATGCCATGAGTGAATCTCCGACCTAGTATCTCCCTCATGCTCCCATAATCATCCTGACCTTCAAAGCCCTTTATCTTAAATCTTCTATAATTCTTCTTGGCAGGCTTGCCGCCTTCAAATACTATCATGGAGGCCACATTGTCCACTCCTTGAATATTCGAAATATCAAAGGCTTCAATCCGATAGATATCCTCACCGATATCCAGATAACCTGCCAGTTCTTTGCAGGCTTCTGATATTTTCTTTGCTTTCTCGGATTTCTCCATCTCCAGCCTCAGATTTTCCTCCGCATTGCTGCGGGCCATCTGCACCAGTTTCCTCCTATCTCCTCTCTGGGGGGCAATTATGCTGACCTTTGAGCCCCGTTTTTCTCCCAGCCATTCCTCAATCACCGCCTTTTCCTCAAACTCATCAGGCACGAGTACGGTTTTGGGTATATATAAGGCCTTGCTGTAAAACTGCTTCAAAAAGCTGCTTATTATTTCACTTCCGTCGCTGTTTCCAAGGTCAGATAAGAAGAAGGTTTCCCTTCCGATCAGCTTTCCTTTTCTTACGAAGAAAGCCTGGATGCAAACAGTTTCGACCTGCTCAGCATAAGCAATTATATCCTGATCCTCCAATCTGGAGGATATTATTATCTGTTTTTCACTGATTTTCTTAAGCGAGTCGATCTGATCCCGCAGCTCCGCAGCCTTTTCAAAATCCAGGCTCTCCGCATATCCCGCCATTTTTCCCTGGAGATCCTCAAGCAAATCCTGCTGCTTTCCTTCAAGAAAAAGGCATACTGATTTAACTATCCTGTTATATTCTTCTTTGCTCACTTTCCCTGTGCAGGGCGCTATGCATCTTTTTATATGAAAGTTAAGGCAGGGCCTTTCTTTGCCTGCAATCCTTTCAATATTTTTACTGCAGCTCCTTATGGGAAATATTTTGGAAACCAACTCAATGGTCTGGTTTACCGCCCTTCCATCTGTATAAGGTCCAAAATACTTTGCTCCGTCTTTTTTTACCTCTCTGACCTTAAGGACTCTGGGGTAGCTTTCATTGAGGGTAACCTTTATGTAGGGATATTGCTTGTCATCTTTGAGCATCACGTTATATCTGGGCCTATGCTTCTTGATCAGATTGCACTCCAGTATCAATGCCTCCAATTCGCTGGCGGTGATTATATATTCAAAATCCCGGATATTTTCCACCATAGCATAAACCTTGGGAGGCTGGTTTCTTGACGCTTGAAAATATTGCCTTACTCTATTTTTTAGATTAATTGCCTTTCCAACGTAAATAATATGATTATCCTCATTTTTCATTATATATACGCCCGGCTTATCAGGGAGGTTTTTTAGTTTTTCTTCCAGGTTTATCATGAGCTTGCCCCTTTTCTTATACTAAAGCTTTGTTTGATTTATTTTTAAATTTTATATATAATCATTTTATCTGATATGGAGGTGTTATACTTGTCTAATTCTATGAAGCTTGTAGCTTTTATACTTTCTTTGTTTGTTTTTCTTATAGGTTCGGTTGTTTTCAATATGATACTGGGAATTACTCCTGCCGCCCAGAATGAAACAGGGCTCATGCCTGTAATCGCGGGTTATTTGAATATAATGATTAGCACTATGCTGCTGGTTTTTTCCCAAGCCATTTTTCGCTTTAAATATACCCAAAGACAGATGAAAAAGCTTGGTCATTATAATATTGTAGGGGAGTATTATATAGCTCCTTTCAGGCTGGTCGACAGGCTGATAATATATGTCTTCCCCTCAATACCTGTAATCTATCCTTTTTTCAGAGGAGAAAGGCTCAATAAATACACCCTCTGGAGCATAGCCTTGCTTTTTATATTCATTATTATAACAGAAATATTGTTTAATTTGTTTAATAAATCAATGAAGATTGTGGTAACGGATAAAGGAGTGGCAGTAACCGGATATGATCTGCGCCTCGAGCTCCCCATCAGTGCAAACTATCCCAGTTCCTCGGGCTTTTACCCCTTTGAAAGAATTGAAGGCTTCAGATATATGAAAAAAAAGATAACCCTTTATCAGACCTATGACCTTGGCCCCATAACCATCACTGCTCCAGAGGATGAAATCAAGAAGATAAGAGGGCTTCTGCTCCAGAACCACGTGCCGGAGAGCAAGCTGAGCGGTGCCAAGCACAACGGATAGACACCAATTATACCGTTGCTTCAACATTTCTGGGAGTATGGTAGAGTAGGGAAGTGAAATTTTTCACTTCCCCCTTCATCAAACCGTGCATGCGGTTTTCTCGCACACGGCTTTCCGATATTCTTCTTCCTTCAGCATTCGCTATGCTGCAAGCTTTTGCAGTCCTCTCTCATAAATAAGCTTTCGGACTTTAGAAATCTGTGAAAGGCGTCTTCTCTTTTGAGTCTTTTGGTTATACCATATAGTAAACTTCTTTATGATATACCAATCTATCTTGTTCAGCTGTTTTCCCTCATCTTCCTCATGGCTTTCTTTGATGGAAATTGATGCGTTTCGCTAAATATCTGACCTCTTGCTGTCTCCGTCTTTAATCTCCTGTGGTGAAATCCTAGGAAATCAAATCCCTCTTTCCCATCCCATAGACTCACTAACCTTGTCTTTTCAGAATGTAGTTCCAATTCCAACTTATCCATGATAGTTTTCACTGCCTTTAGTGCGTGTTCTGCTTCTTTCTTTGTCCTACAGATTACTACAAAGTCGTCACAATACCTTATGAGTTTCCCAAGGTGTTTGTAGTGCAGTTCCCATTTACTGTCCAGGTAATGCAAGTAGATATTAGATAAAAGCGGTGATATCACTCCGCCTTGTGGACTTCCTATCTCGCTTTCATTCAATTCTCCATTTTCCATTACTCCTGCCTTTAACCATTTCCATACCAACTTTAGGACTCTTCTGTCCGATACCCTCTGCTTGACCATAAGCATTAGCTTGTCATGGTTGATGTTATCAAAGTACCCCTTGATATCTGCATCAACCAACCACCAGCCTTTATTAGCGGTATCCTTTCGGATTCTATCCAAGGCTTGGTGCGCGCTTCGCTTCGGTCTAAAGCCATAGGAGCAATCCAGGAAATCAGCTTCAAACAGCGGTTCTACTATTAGTTTTACTGCCATTTGTACTATTTTGTCTTTTATGGTCGGTAATCCTAGCGGTCTTTGTTTGCCGTCTCCTTTTGGTATGTAGGTTCTTCTTACTGGTTTAGGTTGGTATTTCCCTTCTATCAACTCCTGTTGTATTTCCTGTACGAACTTTTCAACTCCATACTTTTCTACATCAGCAATTGATATTTTATNNTTTATCAATACCTCCTGCTCCACCATTGGCTTTGACTCTTTTCCATGCTTCCATCAATATATCTTCCCGATACACTTTGTCATAGAGAGCATGGAATCTCCTCTTGCTGTTTAACTTGGCTGCAAAATCTCTAGTACTATGAACGCCTCCGACTCCCTCTTTGCAAGCTTGCAACTTCACCTTTCGGCTTATATGCAGCTTCTCTACAGCNNCGCTGTGCAAAGTAGGGTCTCTCCAGTTCCGAACCACACTTTCAATACATGTCGCTTCCTCTACACCGAGGGATTCTTCGATGGTGCTGTCCAAGTTCTTCCCATCTTCCATGGTCTTCGCCCATAATACCAAGGCTCGACTTCCCTTTTTCCCTCTGTATACCAGAGTCCTTTTTGACGATGCGGCAGAATTCACTTTATGTTACGACCTGTATTTTCGCTCGCCCTGTTTTCTAGACAGGTACTTTATCCTCCCACTCAGCACCCCACATTACTGTGACGCACCGGGATTAGCTAACGGGCTTCTTGGCAACTACCCGTACCGGACTTGCACCGGCAAGTGTGGTCCAGCTTCGCTGGACGCACGTATTAAAAAAGAGCCAGCTGTTGGCTCTTTAAATACGAAAAACATACTTATTCATTTTTCCCCTTTAAATACTGCTCGATCATACTGACAAAATGCTCAGCATTGTATACCTGTTCTTCCGTTTCATCCCTGCTTACAACATAAAAATCATCATAATCACNNAACAATAGTAGAAGCCTCTATATCAAATATTCCTGTCTTTACATAATACTGATTAAAATACGTAATTACCCCAGAGTGCTTTTTAGCGTCGAAGCCGTCTAAAGCCAATACAGCTCTTATTGCATGAAATATTGCATAATACGATCTGTTGATGGTGCCTTTTAAATAGTTATCTCTCAAATTTGCTTTTGAATTATCCAGGTCTTCTTTAGCTCTGGCTAATCTATATTTTGATAATTCTGCAAAATCATTGTTCATATAGTATCACACCTTCGTTAACAACATTTCTATAGAAGGGTACGACATTTTCATACTTTTCAAATTTCTTCTCACTCATCAGAACAGGCACAATAAATACGTCATTATTTAAATTTATATTAACCTCAATAGGCGTTAATATATCATCATATTTATTCAAATTGCTTTCATCATCATCTATCATCAGCATGATGTCAATATCAGATTCTTCATCGAAGTCGCCCCTCGCATAGGAGCCGAAAAGCATAACCTTTTTCAGTCTTTCTCCCAAAACAAGTTTAACTTCATTAATATATACGTTTATTATTTCATATGTT
>DPSW01000114.1:0-2602 GCA_003527145.1 Clostridiaceae bacterium
GAAAAGCAGGCTTGCTATGAACATGCCTATTTCAATGGCAATTACCAGGTCCAATACTACAGTCAGTATGAAGGTGACCAAAAGCACAAATGCATCACTTTTGGGCGCTTCCCTTATCATATCTCTGAAAGCCCGCCATTCGCTCATATTGTACGCCACCACCATCAAAATCGCCGACAGGCTGCACAGCGGTATAAGCTTTGCAAGGGGCATAAATAAGAGCATGATCAAAAGAAGGACAAGGCTATGGACTATGCCTGCAACAGGCGTGCGGCCGCCGTTTTTGATATTGGCGGCGGTGCGGGCTATGGCTCCCGTAGCAGGTATGCCGCCGAAGACTCCGGAGGCAATATTGGCGATGCCCTGTGCGATAAGCTCGGTGTTGGATCTGTGCTTGCCTCCTATCATCCCATCGGCTACCACTGCCGACAGCAAGGACTCTATGCCTCCCAGAAGGGCTATGGTTACGGCAGGCTGTATCAGCATCTTTACAGTAGAAAGATTTATGTTCGGGAGTGAAGGCATAGGCAAGGATGAAGACAGCTCTCCATACTTGCTGCCTATAGTCTCTACATCGAGCTTTAAGAAATACGCCGCTGCCGTAGCCACAATCAAAGCAATAAGAGAGCCGGGAATTTTCTTATTGAGTTTAGGCCATAGAGCAATTATTAGGATGCATATTATTCCCAGGATCAAGCTGTTCAAATTTGCCGAGCCGACATTTTTGAAATAGAATATCCATTTATCTATAAACTCTGCAGGCAGGTTTTCTGCAGATATTCCTAAAAAATCTTTTATCTGAGCGGTAAAAATCACTAAAGCTATTCCGCCGGTGAATCCCGTCGTAATAGGATAAGGTATGAATCTGATCAAATTTCCCAGCTGAAGCACGCCCATCAATATGAGCAGTATGCCCGCCATGATGGTGGAAATTATAAGGCCGTCCATACCGTATTTCGTGACTATCCCATATACGATTATCATGAAGGCGCCTGTAGGTCCCCCGATCTGAACCCTGCTTCCTCCCAAAAATGAAATCAGGAAGCCGGCGATTATGGCTGTATAGAGACCTCTTTCAGGAGAAACGCCGGAAGCTATGGCCAGCGCTATAGAAAGAGGGAGCGCGATTATAGCTACGATTATGCCGGCTGTTAAGTCTTTGATGAACTGATCTGTATTGTAGCTTTTGATCATTGTAAAGAATTTTGGTCTGAAAACCTGCATTAATGATGACTCCTTTCGATTTACATATATGTAATATATACTATATTTTTTTAATAGTTCCACAAATATTTTAGCATATGTTCATGCCTCATACAATGATGAGCCATCAGAGACGGTTCTGCGTGGCTCATTTTCATTCCAATTTTTCTTCTGTTATTAAACAGTAACTAATAAGGTGTATAATATTTGGATATCGTTATAAAGGTTTCAAAGGGGGTCCCAAAGAAATATTAAAACCATAACGTTTATCGCATGAGGATATTTTGGAGGGATAATTTTGAATCAAGCATTAGAGGGCATCAAGGTCCTGGATCTGACAAGAGTGCTTTCAGGACCCTATGCTACGATGATAATGGCCGATATGGGAGCCGATGTGATAAAGCTGGAGCAGCCTGTTACAGGAGACGACTCCAGGCAGTTCGGACCCTATGTGGAAGGCGAAAGCGCCTATTTCATGAGTCTTAACAGAAATAAGAGAAGCATGACCTTGAATTTGAAAAAGCCTGAAGCCAAGGAGCTTTTTCTTGAAATGATCAAAAACGTGGATGTAGTGGCAGAGAACTTCAGACCGGGCACCATGGNNTCAATCCTAAAATAATATATGCTGCCTGCTCGGGCTTTGGACACAGCGGCCCCTACAGCAAAAGAGCAGCTTACGACGCAGTGGTTCAGGCCATGGGAGGAATAATGAGCATAACCGGTCAAAAGGACGGACAGCCGACCAGAGTGGGAACCTCCATGGGAGATATTGTAGCAGGGCTATTTACTGCCATCGGAATATTGGCGGCGCTGAACTACAGGGAAAAGACCGGCATAGGTCAAAAGGTTGATGTAGCCATGCTTGACTGCCAGGTGGCCATCCTTGAGAATGCAATATCGAGATATGTGGTCACAGGCAAGGTTCCAAAGCCGGAAGGCAACAGGCATCCGTCTATAGTGCCCTTTGAGCCCTTTGATACCAAGGATGGGCAGATCATGGTGGCGGCAGGAAATGATGTACTGTGGGAAAAATTCTGCAATGCCATAGATGCAAAGGAACTCCTTGAAATCGATGAATATAAGACCAATCCTTCGAGAAATGACCATTATACAGAGCTTAGGCCCCTTATTGCAGCGAAGATGCTGAACAAAACCGTGAAGGAATGGCAGGATATATTGGATGAAGCAGGCGTTCCCAACGGTCCGATAAATACTGTAGACAAGGTGCTGGAAGACCCTCAGGTCCTCGCCAGAAACATGATAGTGGAGGTAGAGCACAAGGTGGCCGGTCCTCTGAAAATCCCGGGAGTGCCAATCAAGATGAGTGAAACCCAGGGGGAAATAAAAAAAGCGGCCCCCGTATTGGGGGAAGACACTGCTCAGCTGCTTTCGGAGCTTC
>DPSW01000114.1:2611-7433 GCA_003527145.1 Clostridiaceae bacterium
CAGAGTAAAGCTAATTCCGCTCTGAGGGTCTGTCAATTTTGCCGTTGAATACCTCCTAAGGTGACCCTCAGGGCTTTTTTATATACAGGCATCACCATCAAACCCTTTATACTGAAATAGCAATGAAGTCCCGTTCAATGGATAGCCTATCCAATAAGAATATGGTATAATAATATACTACATGGATAGAGGGGGTTGCGGGATGATTATAGGTCTAGATCATATTGGAATAGCCTTGGATAATATCGAGGAGTTGGGAAGCTTTTTAGAGAATGTGCTGGGCATTCCCCTGACGGGAATAGAAAAAGTGCCCGAAAGAAAGCTCAAAGTAGCCTTTTATCCCATAGGTGAGACAGATCTGGAGCTCTTGGAAGAGACAGGTGAAGGCAGCACCATAGCCTATTTCCTTAAAAGCAGGGGAAACGGCTTGCAGCATCTGGCTTTTCAAGTGGATGACATCGATAAGGCAGTGGAATACATGAAGAGCAAAGGAATAGAGTTTATCGAGGATAAACCGAAAAAAGGCGCCAGGTCCAGGAGGATAATTTTTATGAAGCCTGAATGTACCGGCAATATCCTCATGGAACTCTCCCAATGTGAATAGCAGCCCATAACAAAGAATAAAATTTTGGACGGAATATAAAAAAAGAACTGAAACTGCATGGAGCAGCCTCAGTTCTTTTTTTATATCAAATTCGCTTCTATAAAACCATAACAACAATAGGTCCAAATGTTCATAATGACATACCAAAGGGAAAATCCCATGAAAATTGAATTCTTTTATTCAGAACATCATTTAAGAGATTAACAACAAGCTTTGATGATTCGTTTGACATATAACTAAGGAGGTAAATCGATGTTAATTAAAACTGTAATCAGACATGGCGAGTACTATGATTCAGTTAAGCTTATGATCGCGACCAAGCAGCTTTCGGAATTTGAAGGCGTGACGGAAGCAGCGATTCTGATGGGCTCCGACCTTAACAAAGAAGTTCTCAAAAGAACAGGCCTTTTGACACCGGAATCAGAAGCTGCGGTTCCCGAAGATCTGGTCATAGCCATCAGCGCTGAGACACAAGAAGCCATAGAAAAAGCATTGGCTGAAGTAGACGGATTGCTTAATCAGCATGGCGGCGGAGACGATGGTGAGGAATACAAGCCCAAATCCTTTGATTCTGCGCTGAAGGCCGTTCCCGGCCTGAATTTCTGCATAATATCCGTTCCCGGAAAATATGCCAGGAGAGAAGCGATGAAAGCCCTTCAAAATGATATGCACGTTCTTCTCTTCAGCGACAACGTGACCAAGGAAGAAGAGCTTGAGCTCAAAACCTATGCCAGAGACAACGGGCTGCTCCTCATGGGGCCCGACTGCGGTACGGCGATGATCAACAATGTTCCCCTGGGCTTTGCCAACAAGGTAAGGAAGGGCAGCATAGGAATGGTTGGAGCTGCAGGTACAGGTATGCAGGAAGTTATGGTATTGATTCACAAATTAGGAGGAGGCATATCCCAGGCCATCGGTACCGGAGGAAGGGATTTGTCCTTGGAAATCGGGGGCATAACAATGCTCCAGGGAATCGAAGCCCTAAACAATGATCCTGAGACCAAAGTGATAGTAGTCATATCCAAACCGCCGGCAGAAGAAATATCCGATAAGATGCTGGCTTATATAAAAGAAAATGTTGAGAAGCCTGTTGTGATCAACTTCATAGGCGGAGACAAGAGCAAGGTGGAAGCAATAGGCAAAGCGGCGGCTTCTACATTGGAGGAAGCGGCTGCAAAAGCTGTTAAGCTTGCCGAAGTCTCCTGCTGCTCAAAATACAGCATGGAAAATAATGATGAACTGGAAGCTATAGCAAAAGAGCAAGCCAAGCTGCTAAAGCCGGGACAAAAATATCTGAGAGGCCTATACAGCGGCGGTACGCTATGCTACGAAAGCATGCTGGTTCTCAGAGACTATGTAGGAGATGTATACTCCAATACGCCGCTGAACAAGAAGATGAAGCTCGCAGATGCCAATATAATGCAGGAAAACTGCTGTGTAGACTACGGCGATGACCAGTTCACAGTAGGAAGAGCCCATCCGATGATTGATACTACACTCAGAGAAGAAGAATTCATGAATGAAGTGGAAAAAGAGGATGTAGCGGTAATACTTCTTGATATAGTCATAGGCTATGGCACCCATGCTGACCCGGCCGGAGTTTTTGCAAAGAGGATCAAACAAGCTAAGGAAAAGATGGAGAAAAAGGGTATGCACATTCCTATCATTTGCTATATTTGCGGTACCGAAGAAGATCCTCAGAACTGGGCCCTGCAGAAAGCTAAGCTTGAGGATGCGGGAGCCATCGTGGTCAGCAGCAATGCCAAGGCATCGAAATTGGCCGGCATGATCATGAAGGCACTATAGGGGAGGTTAAAAGATGAAAAGAGTTAATGATATATTCGGCAAGGAGCTTAAGGTTCTGAACATCGGCTTGGAACAGTTCTGTGAAGACCTGAAGGATCAAAATGTAACAGCCGTGCAAATGGACTGGAGACCACCGGCAGGCGGAGACAGCGAAGCTGCAGATCTATTGGCTGCATTACTTGGTTAATAACCGTGTTTCACGGTTAAATTATAGGAGGGATTATTCAAATGGATAGAAAACTAGCTAACGAAGAAGCGTTAAAGCGCTTGCAAGACTCAGAAGTCTATTTAGTTGGAGCGGGGAAAGCAATTGACGTAGTTCCCGGCATGAAAAAGAATCTTATATTGCACGCAGGACCGCCAATAACTTGGGACAGAATGTGCGGACCAATGCAAGGGGCAGTTATAGGTGCCTTAATATATGAAGGAATGGCTGCAGACGAAGCTTCTGCAAGAAAGCTTGCAGCAAGCGGAGAAATCGAATTCGAGCCTAACCACCACCACAATGCAGTTTGCCCTATGGCAGGCGTTATGTCGGCATCCATGCCTGTATTCATAATGGAAAACAAAAAATACGGCAATTTCGCATATACCAACATGAACGAAGGCTTAGGAAAATGCTTGAGATTCGGTGCTTTCTCCGAATCAGTTGTTGAAAGATTGCACTGGATGGAAGACAATATGTACCCAATAATAAAGGAAGCTGTCGAATTATCCGGTGGTATCGACTGGAAAGCGTTGGTCATCCAAGCTCTTCAAATGGGTGACGATTGCCATAACAGAAACAGAGCAGCTACAGCAATGTTTGCAAAGATGATAGGTCAATACCTCAGCAAAGTAAGCGTAAGCAAGGAAGAAATATCAAAGGTATTTGAATTCATCAACGGCAACGAGCACTTCACCATCAATATAACCATGGCAATGTGCAAGGCCATCACCGATGCGGCGCACAACATCGAAGGCAGCACCATCGTTACGGCAATGTGCAGAAACGGCGTAGACTTCGGCATCAGGATAAGCGGACTTGGCGATGAATGGTTCACAGCACCCGCTAATACACCAAAGGGATTGTTCTTCCCAGGCTTTACACAAGACGATGCAAACCCGGATATCGGCGACAGCACAATAACGGAGACCACTGGCATAGGCGGATTTGCAATGGCCGGAGCTCCTGCCATAGTTGCCTTCGTAGGCGGCACATACAAGGATGCTGTTAAGTTTACACAAGAAATGTACGAGATCACAGGAGCGGAAAACAAAAACTTCAAGATTCCCACACTTGACTTCAGAGGGACTCCTACAGGCATAGACATGGTAAAGGTGCTTGAAACAGGCCTTGTACCAAGAATAAACACAGGCATGGCCCACAAGGATCCCGGAGTGGGGCAGGTTGGCGCAGGCTTGGTAACAGCTCCTATGGATTGCTTCAAGAAAGCCGCAAGATTCATGGTAGAAAAGGGATTAAACAAATAGCAACAGTTAACTAATATCAGATATTGCTAACACATATTAACAAAAACTGCTCTAACTATTTGTGAAGCACACACAAAGGTAAATATCTGAAAAAAATTGAAATTTATAATTGTCAAAAATAATACAAAAATAATTAAATTGGAGGTTTATATAATGAAACTTTATGATTTATCACAACCTTTAAACGCTGACGTTCAGTTCTGGCCCTATTATCCCCCATTTGAAGCAAAATACTTCAAAAGAAAACCGGAGCACGGAGTTAATGCTCAGTATATCTCCACATCAAACCACATTGGAACTCACCTGGATGCACAAAGACATTTTATCACTGACGGTATGACAATAGACCAGATTCCTTTGGAATGGTTATATGGACCCGGTGTTATCGTTGACCTGAGAGACGAAATGTTTGACCTTGCAGCATACACTCCGGAAATGATCGAAAAAAGAGTAGAAGTAAGAGAAGGAGATATCCTTGTTCTTCACACAGGCTGGTACAAATATGCCACATTCGGATCCGAGCCCGACGAAGAAAGATACATCCATCTTCATCCCGGCGCACACCCGGACATGGTAGACTGGCTGATAAAGAAGAAAATAAAGCTCTGGTGCGTAGACGCTGTTTCCACTGACCACCCGATGAACCTTCCCATAGGCAGATTCTTAGGAAAAGGCACATTCGGACAGTGCGACAGAGTAAGAGCATTGGCAGAAAAGAATCTTGGCGGAAAAGAAGTTGTAGACAAATTATTCCCGGAACAAGACTATCAGCTGACTCACAATGCATTGTTCAAAAACGACTGCATACATGCTGAGAACCTCGGCGGACAAATCGGAGCTCCTGAGCTTCAGAACAAGAGACTCACATTGGGATGCTTCCCATGGAACTTCAAAGGCGGCGAAGCTGCATTCTGCAGAATGGTTGCTTTCTTAGAAGAT
>DPSW01000113.1:0-2660 GCA_003527145.1 Clostridiaceae bacterium
CAGTGATACGCAGGTACTTATTGACAACCACTATATTTTTGCTTCATTGGGAGTATTGTCTAAGAAATATCCTGAAGACGCTTTGAAGCTGATGAAAAATAGTCTTAATATAAAATAATATAATAGGGAGGATAAAAATGCGTTATCCTGCTTTAAAGATTGATTTAGCAAAATTAGAGAACAACACGAGATTCTTGGTTGAAAAATGCGCGCATTATGGAATCGGCGTTTCGGCGGTTACAAAAGTTTTTTGCGGAATCCCGGAAGCTGCTGAAGCAATGGCCAGAGGCGGTGCAGCATATTTAGCGGATTCAAGAATAGAAAATTTAATGAAAATGAGAAATATCAATCTGCCTAAAATGCTGCTCAGAATACCTATGCTGTCCCAAGTGGATGAGGTAATAGATTATGCTGATATCAGCCTTAACTCTGAGCATGAGGTTATAAGTGCTTTATCAAATGCTGCGATAAAGAAAGGAAAGACTCATGATATCATACTCATGGTAGATCTTGGTGATCTAAGAGAAGGAGTCTGGGCAGATGAGGCTGTGGAATATGCAGGCAGAATTTTGGAATTTAATGGCATAAGGCTTATCGGAATAGGAACTAATCTGACTTGTTATGGTGCTGTAATCCCTAAGGCTGATAATTTATCAAAGCTGACAGATATAGCTGACCGCATAGAGCAAAGGTTTGGCATAAAGCTTTCCATTATATCCGGGGGCAACTCAAGCAGTTTATACCTTTTGGAAGAAGGGGCAATGCCTAAAAGGATTAACAATCTGAGGCTCGGAGAATCCATTGTTTTAGGCAATGAGACAGCTCATGGAAACAGTATAAAAGGAACCTTCTATGATTGCTTTACTTTTTGTGCTGAGATAATTGAGCTCAAGGAAAAGCAATCAGTGCCTATAGGAGAAATAGGTGTGGATGCATTCGGAAATAAACCTACCTATGTGGACAGAGGAATAAGAAAAAGAGCCATACTGGCTGCAGGCAGGCAGGATGTAAGACCTGACGGTCTTAGTCCTAAAGATGATGCAATAATCATTTTAGGAGCCAGCAGCGATCATATGATAATAGACGTAACCGACAGCTGCAGGGACTATTCCATAGGCGACATTGTCGAATTCACATTGGATTATGGAGCTCTGCTCCTGACATCAACCTCTGAATACGTGGAAAAAGTAATAAAATAATTTATTGATTGATGGGGCGTGTATGAAATACGCTCCATTTTTTTTAAAACTATTGATAATAATATGGATATAGTTATATATTATAGATATGTAAGCTAAAGGGGGTGAAATTTTGAAGAAACTGGTTTCGTTTTTAATTGTGGTATTAGTTCTAAGTTTTGGCACGTCAATAGCGGAAGCCGACAGGAGTTATTCAATAGATGCATTTCATACAGAAGCACATCTTAATTCAGATGGATCAATGGATGTTCAAGAGACCATAACATATGACTTTAAAGGCGAGTTTAATGGAGTCTATAGGAAATTGGTAACATCAGGTTCAAGCGGAATAGATAATATTGAAATAATGATCGGATATGACGGTCAGATCCCTATAACAGAAAAGCACACAAAAAATAACAATACATATGAAATTTTAGAGGAATCTGACGGTTTAAGGATAAAGATTTATTCAAAATCAAAGGACGAGATAAAAAAATTCATCATAAAATATAGGGTACTGAATGTTGCGGTGAAATACAACGATACCGCAGAGTTATATTGGAAGTTCATGGGTGAAGATACAGAGGTATATATCAGTGACTTTAAGATAAATTTAAGCTTGCCTGAAGGCGCAAGCAGCAGAGATATAAAAGCATTTGCCCATGGGCCCTTGTCCGGAAACATTGAAATTAAAGGTGGCCGAAATGTAGTCTTGTCATTAGGTGAGCTGATGCCTCACAATTTTGTTGAAGCAAGAATATTGTTCCCGGTATCATTGATAGAAGCCTCACACAATGTTATAGATAAAAATGCATTGAATGAGATCATGGGCCAAGAAAAAAGATGGGCGGATGAAGCAAATTCAAAAAGGAAAATAGCCAGGGCGCTTATTTTCTTTACATTTTTATATTCGGCTATTGAAATCTTGCTCATAGCTTATATATATTATAAGTATGATAAAGAGTATAAAACTGCATTTGAAGGCACTTATTACAGGGAGCTGCCCGCTGATTATTCTCCCGCGGTAATGTCTGTATTATGGAATTTTGGGAGAATAAATCCTCGAGATATAACCGCTACACTCATGGATTTAGTGAGAAGAAAATATATAAGCCTGAGCATGGAAGCAACAAAGAAAAAGGGCATATTGAGCAAATCAGATGATATAAATTATGCTTTTATATTAAATGAAAGCACAGATGCATCCGGACTTTCAAAGCATGAGGCCTTTTTTATCGATTGGATATTCCATAATATAGGAAGCAGCAATAGGGTATCCTTAGCTGATATCGAGAACTATGCAAAGAGTGAAACCGGAGCCCAGAATTTCAAATCTGATTATGATGCTTGGTTTGAGCATATCAAACAAGAAGCAGAGGCTTTTAATTTCTTTGATAAAACATCAGTTCAAGGTATGGCGCTGGGGATAATTGCTTCATTATTGGGCTTTGCTCTGGCAATATATACGATAATAGCTCA
>DPSW01000113.1:2798-2976 GCA_003527145.1 Clostridiaceae bacterium
CAAAGGAAGTAATAAAACAGCTAAAGGTTATATTCAAAGAAGAAGATTTCGATAACAAGGGACTTACCTATATGTATTATGGATATTATGGCCGCGGATTCAATCATTTTGACGCTCTGAATACTGTAACAAGCACGGTTACGAGAGCAACGGAATCTACATATAAGCAAGCTGTCTC
>DPSW01000328.1 GCA_003527145.1 Clostridiaceae bacterium
CCTTATACCTGCGTATATGCTGTTCTCTGGCTTGCAATGTAAGAACAAAGGCTCTTTTTCCGTCCACATCATCAGATTGTCCGACAATCCTTCCGGGCATTTTTCGCATCAGCTTGATATTGGTAGCCATGAATCCAAGGTATGGCCCTCCATAGCTCATGCTGTTACCTAAGGACTGACCCTCTCCTACAACGATATCGACGCCGGATTCGGCAGGGCTTTTCAGTATCCCCAGAGAAATGGGATCTACATAATCTATCAATACAGATTTATTTCCATGGACTATTTTTTCAACCTCAGACAGATCTTCTATTATACCGAAAAAATTGGGGTTTTGCACAATAACACCAGCGGTATTGCTTCCCACCAATGATTTCAGTTTTTCTGCATCAGTAACACCGTCTGCCATATCAGCTTCGATCACTTCAACATCGCGGAACCTCATATAGCTTTTCAATACTTTCCTGACTTCAGGATGAACTGTTTTTGAAACGATTATGGAGTCACGCTTTGCGCTTTCTACAGCCATCATAGCAGCCTCTACGCAGGCGGTCGCTCCGTCATACATAGATGCATTGGTCACATCCATGCCGGTGAGCTTGCAGATCATAGTCTGATATTCGAATATCACCTGCAAGGTACCCTGGCTTATTTCGGGCTGATAAGGTGTATATGCAGTATAAAACTCTGATCTCATCGCCAAATGCCTTACAATGGAAGGTATATAATGATCATAAGCCCCCGCTCCAAGGAAGCAGACCAGATCCTCAGTGCTTTTATTTGCATGGCTCAGATCTTTCATATGAGCAGAAAGCTCCAGCTCGGATAGAGGACCGGGAATATTGAGCTTTCTGTCGAGACGCAAACTTTTCGGTATATCTACAAACAGATCTTCAATGGATTCTGCACCGATGCTTCCGAGCATCAGCTTTTCATCAGCTTCTGTATTTGGTATATACCTATGCATATTAATCCTCCTTACTGCAGAATTCCTCATATTCCTGCGCATTCATAAGATTATCAAGCTCGGATTTATCGGACATTTCTATAAGCACTACCCAGCTTGCATATGGATCTTCATTGATAAGCTGAGGTGAATCCGATAATTCTTCATTAACCTCAAGGACTTTGCCTGAAACCGGAAGATATGAGTCGGAAGCCGCTTTAACAGATTCTATGACCCCGAATACCTCTCCGGCATTAAGTTCATTGTCAACCTCCGGTAATTCAACATATACTATTTCTCCCAAAGAATGCTGAGCATAATCTGTGATTCCTATATAGGCTTTTTCTCCCTCGACTCTTACCCATTCATGGTCATTTGAATAAAACAAATCCTTTTTTACTTCCATTGTTACTCCTCCTAAACTTTTTTTAATTATTCATTGTTCAGACTGCAAAACTTTGTTTTAGCCTGTTGTACTGACTGATAAAAGAGTTAATTGTGAAGGAGCTTAGAGTTTGTTAGTTTTGACGCAACCCTATGCAAGCTTACAAACTCTTAGTCCCGAAGCATAAGGTGAATTGCTCCACAGGAGCAAGAGAGCATGCCCTGGGACATTTGCAATCGTTATCAGTCAGTGCAACATATGCATTAATGAGTTATTGCAGTAAAATCTTAATTACTTTTTGTAATGCTTGGTATAAAACTTTCTGCCGACTACCTTAGCTTTCGCAGTTTTTTTCCTTATTTGTATTTCTAACGGAGTATCAAGCTCCGAGTATTTGATATCAACCATTGCAAGGCCTATATTTTTCTTTAGCGTAGGAGAATTATAGCCTGTTGTTACAAAACCAATAATTTTTCCGTCAGCTAAAACATCATATCCATGCCTTGGAATGCCCGGCTCGATCATTTCAAAGCCTACTATTTTTCGTTTTAAACCTTCTGCCTTTTGCTTTTCAAGGGCTTCTTTTCCGATAAATCCAGGTTTGTTAAGTTTTACAAACATTCCAAAACCAGCTTCCAGGGGTGTGATTTCCGCGGAAAGCTCATTGCCGTAAAGTGGCAAGTTTGCTTCAAATCTCAGAGTATCACGGGATCCAAGGCCGGCAGGCTTTGCACCTTTAGCCTTTCCGGTCTCAAGTATTTTATCCCATAAATATTCGGCATCCTCATGCTTCATGTAGATTTCAAAGCCATCCTCACCTGTATAACCGGTGCGGGATACAAGACAATTTCTGCCTGCAATCTTCACATTTTCTTTGAAATAGAAAAATGCAATTTCAGACAGATTTGTATCTGTCAGCTCCTGCAGTATTTCTTCTGCTTTAGGCCCCTGAAAGGCCACCTCAGATATATCAGGCGATATATCTGCAAACTGCATATCATAGGCTCCTATATTATTCTTCATCCATTCAACATCTTTATCAACATTGCCCGCATTGATTACAAGCATATAATGATTATTTGTATACTTGTAGACTAAAAGGTCATCGACGATGCCGCCGTCGGGATAGCACATGAGAGAGTAAATTATCTGGTTTTCATTCATATTAGATATATCATTGGTGATCAGGTTTTGAATATAGTCTGTAGCCTGCTTTCCTTTTATCTCAACTTCTCCCATATGAGATACATCGAATAAACCCGCGCTATTCCTAACAGCTTCATGTTCTGCGGTTATACCCTCATATTGTACCGGCAGTGCCCAACCTGAATAATCTACGATTTTTCCGCCATATTTTCCATGGGAATTATAAAGCGCCGTCTTTTTAGGATCACTCATAAGACTATTCCTCCTTTTAATTTTAATATATTTATCCGATAGCCTTTGCCGCTGATGCTTATATCTATAAGCCGAATGGCATTAGGCTTCGGAATAATATCTCCTAAAGTTCATACGCAGTTATCAAATGATATACAGTTGTATTGTGTCCAAAATATAAATGGATATAATAGCATAATAATAAAAGATGCCATTATATCCACTCTGTTCTTTTACCTGAGAGCTTCTACACTCACAGTGTATTTCCCCTACGGCGCCGTTTTACGGACTCTTCAGAGGTCCGTCCCATGACGATCCCTTTTGCCTGAGAGTGTTTGTAAAAAGATGGCTTCCTTTTTATAATTGCTCCTTCGGCTATCTATTATGATATCTCTCGCCATTTTCATCCGGTTGAATATTCATTTATTGCTATAATTATATAAATATATTCCAAGTATTTCAACCCCTGATATATATTTAACCCAAATATTTTAAAATTATGTTGACATTAACGTTACGTAAAGGTGTATATTGATTTTGAAAGGAGGCAAACACATGGAATATACAGTGCAAGGTTTGGCAAAGTTGGCAGGTGTCAGCACAAGGGCTCTTAGGTATTACGATGAAATCGGTATTCTTAAGCCGGCAAGAATCA
>DPSW01000380.1 GCA_003527145.1 Clostridiaceae bacterium
GCTTTGGCTGTGCATATAGAAACCTTTCCTGCCCATATAGCCAGCTTGCCTGTGGCAGTGAATATCCAGTGCCATGCTGCAAGGCATAAAGAAGCAGTGATATAGCGATATGCGGGAGGTAACAAGGATGACCAAGTTTATTAATACCCCTTTGACTGATGATGAGGTTGATGGATTAAAGGCCGGCGACAGGGTTATGCTGACCGGCATCATATATACTGCCAGAGATGCGGCCCACAAAAGATTGATCGATATGATGGATAGAGGTGAAGAGCTTCCCCTGGACCTTAAAGGCCAGGTCATATACTACGTAGGCCCGTGCCCGGCCAGGCCTGATGAGGTCATAGGCTCTGCCGGACCTACCACAAGCGGAAGGATGGATGTCCATACCGATGCCCTGCTGGAAAGAGGCTTGAAGGGCATGATAGGGAAAGGCGAGAGGAACCGGGAGGTCATAGATTCGATTATCAGTAACAGGGCAGTATATTTTGCAGCCGTAGGCGGAGCCGGAGCGCTTTTGGCTGAGGCCGTAAAGGAGGCCGAAGTCATAGCCTTTCCCGAGTTGGGGCCGGAAGCCGTATATAGATTGAAGGTTGAAAACTTTCCCGTTACGGTAGCAATAGATGCTGAGGGAACAGATATATATAAATCGGGAAGAAAAAACTATGAAAGGCAAGGCAGGTAGATAATATGTGGATAAGAGAAGAAGCATTGAAGCTCCATAGAGATAATAAGGGCAAGCTGGAAGTAAAAAGCAAGGTTCCCATAAAGGATAGGTCATCTCTGAGCCTGGCGTATACTCCCGGAGTGGCCGAACCGTGCAAGGAAATAAATAATGATGCGGATAAGGTTTATGAATATACCTCAAAGGGCAATATGGTAGCGATAGTGTGCGACGGCACTGCTGTTTTGGGCTTGGGAGACATAGGCCCCTATGCGGCGCTCCCCGTAATGGAGGGAAAAGCAGCGCTGTTTAAAGAATTCGGCGGTGTGGATGCATTTCCCATATGCCTGAATACTACTGACGTTGATGAGATAGTCAACACCATACTGCTGATAGAACCATCCTTCGGGGGAATAAACCTTGAAGATATTTCAGCTCCGAGATGCTTTGAGATTGAACGAATATTAAAGGAGAAAATGTCGATCCCTGTTTTCCATGATGACCAGCATGGAACCGCCGTTGTCACATTAGCCGCCCTCATGAACGCTCTGAGGATAAGCAAAAAGCGGATGAAGGATCTGGTGGTCGTCATAAACGGCACGGGGGCTGCCGGCATTGCCATCGCTAAAATGATACTGAATGTGGGAGTCGCGGACTTGCTGCTCTGTGATAGAAGCGGTATAGTATATAAAGGAAGAAAAACCGGCATGAACTGGGCAAAAGAAGAGATTGCAGAAGTCACCAATAAGGAAAGGAAATCGGGAAGCCTTGCCGATGCCCTTGCCGGAGCTGATGTGTTTATCGGAGTATCAGCCGCAAACATTGTTNNAATCCGGTACCGGAAATTGAGCCGGAGCTTGCTAAAAAAGCGGGTGCAACTGTAGTGGGGACCGGCAGATCGGATTATCCCAATCAGATAAATAATGTCCTGGCTTTTCCCGGAATATTCAAGGGTGCTTTTGATGTAAGGGCAGCCGGGATAAATGAAGAGATGAAGCTGGCTGCTGCATATGCCTTGGCAGGACTTGTCTCCGATGAAGAACTTAGCTCAGAATATGTAATACCAAAGCCCTTTGACGAGAGAGTGGTGCAGGCAGTTGCAAAGGCAGTGGCCCAGGCTGCCAGGGATACAGGAACTGCAAGAGCCAGCAAATAGAGTTATACAGTGGAGGGATAAGCATGAGAACAGAAGCTCTAAAGCCCATTGCGCTCAAGAATAAAGTGCTGGGAGGCGATAAGCCTCTTATTTGCATACCCTTGACATCCGTGGGTGAAACAGACCTTATGAGTGAAATCGATGAAGTGATAAGCTTATCTCCCGATATGATTGAATGGCGCGCAGATTATTTTGAAAAATATATGGATCATTCTAAGGTCTATAATATATTAAGGTGCCTCCGGGCTAAAGCGGGAGAAATCCCTGCAATATTCACTTGCAGAAGCCATACCGAAGGCGGATTCAGAAGGATTGAAGACGAAATAAGAGCGGAACTTTATAAAAATGCAATATTATCGGGATGCATCGATGTCATTGATGTGGAGCTTTCTTTTGGGAAGGATAATATTGAACCAATAAAAGCCTTGGCGGTGAAGACCGGAGTAAAATTGATCCTGTCCTATCATAATTTTGCAGAGACCCCTTCCGAGGAATTTATGATAGACAAGATAAAAGAAGAAATAGATTCAGGCGGAGACATAGGTAAAATAGCAGTCATGGCTAAGGAGCAAGGAGATGTTTTGCAGCTTTTCAATGCAACCCATAAAGCGAGAAAAGAAATATCAAGCCCCGTTATTGCTATATCCATGGGGCCTGCTGGCACCCTTGCACGATTGGCAGGATGGATGTTCGGCTCCGATATGACTTTTGCTTCGGGAGTGAATGCATCAGCACCGGGACAAATGCCAATAGGAGAAATGAGGAAGTTTATTGATGCTTTGATGAAGAGAATATAACATCATTGATATTTATCCAAATTCCAAAGCTTCTTCGGCTTTTCCAGCTCTTTTTGAATCTCCTTTTGTATGTGTTTAAAAGCAAACCGTGATATGCAAACACATATGAACCCTGCAATAAGTATAATAGAAGCTTCATTTGTTCTATGGGCCAATGAGTGCTTCAGCATTTCCAATTCCTCAGCCGGAATATTGATCTCATGTCTTATGTGATTGTATAAATTCAATGCAATGTATCCGGTGATCGCAGACGTGATAAAACATATCTCAGCAGCAACTATTGGAATATAGACCATAAAGTTTTTGAAGCCGCTGTCACTCCCTTTGAAGCCCATCAAGTAATTTTTTATGATATATACAAAGCTGGCAATAATAAAAGTTAAGCTCAATACTATAATGAGGATGTGCTTGAGCATATTTAATACCTCCCTTATAATCCTCTATATTATTACGCCTCTATAATTATTCCTTCTCCTTATATTATCATTATATCCAAGACTGGAATAATTTTACATAAAAAACAAGCTATTATTGCAATTTATATTTATATTTATAGATAAACAATACTCAAAATGCTATTCATAATTTGTATATTAAGGATTTAAAGCATAGAAAAATTCAATTTGCTTAAATTTGGCAGCTTCTATAGTATTAAATGTATATGGCAGTATGTTAAAACAGCATTTTTGCTCAATTTCATTTGTTGAAGTTACTGCAGTAAGGAGGAAGAATATTATGAGTAAAAGAAAGAGTATGTTTCTATTGGTTTTAATCGTATCTTTGGTGTTTACTACTGCATGCAACAGCAATGCAAAACAGGAAGCAGCCGCTTCAGGGACAGAAAAACCGGGTGAAGCTGAGACAACGGTTATAAATATGGCCTGGGGCTTTGATTTGCATGCGGGCATCATGTTGACAGCAGCTTCTAAGGGAGAGGGATTTAAAGATACCGGAATATGGTTAAAACCTATCGTTGAAAAGGAGCAATATGAGCTTTATAAAGATGGGAAAAAGCTTGCCGTAATAAATACCATATTAACCAAAGGAAGCTCTGAATCCGCGGTCATGCTGGGACAAAAGCAGCTGGACTGTGCAGTGAACTCTGTAACAGGTATGATGTCGGCAAAGGATCAGGGTACGGATATCCAAGTCTTATGCCCCATTCACGTAGACGGGATCTGTTTGGTATTTCCTTCAGGAAGTGAGATAAAGGGCTGGAATCAAGTGGCTGAGTACATAAAAAAGTCTGAGAATCCCGTGAAAATCGGCTACCACTCTCCGACAAGCGCTCCGAGAGTCGTAATAGAAACATCCCTCAGACAAGCAAATCTAAAAGTCACGGAAGATCCCAATGATAACAGTGCCGATGTGCTGTTGGTCGACCTGAAAGGGTCGAAAAATCTGCTTTCCGCCTTCACCGGCAATCTGGTCGATGCATGGGTGGCTCCCTCACATTATCCGGAAGCTGCAGAAGCAGAAGGGATCGGCTCCATCGCTCTGAAGCTGAATGAATTTCCCCCCGAAGGACAATGGTATGACTTTCCCTGCTGTGTGCTGGCTGCCCGGGGAGAAGTGATATCCAAGCATCCTGAAGTTTTTGACGCTCTTGTTGATTTGTTCACTAACACTGCAAAATGGATGGGAGAAAACAAAGAAGAAACATCGGCTTTGCTTTCAGAAATAATCGGAGTATCTGAGGATGCGGTCAAATCCGCCTCTATAGTTTTTACAACTCAAGTTTCTGATAAATGGCTGGAGGGAGTCGATNNGCTGAAGCAATTGGATAAACTTGACGGAGATTTAAAAGAAAGAGATTTTGTAGAAGTTAAAAAAGAGTTTTATAATTTCACCTTTTTAAATAATTAGCTGCATCAAAGGCAATATCTATACAATAACAGAAAAAGTTCTGAGCATATTTTGATTCAGAATTTTTTCTTATAAATGGAGAGATATAATTGAAAAAATTTATATTATCAACAGGGAAATCTCTTATAGGTCCGGCTATAG
>DPSW01000320.1:0-229 GCA_003527145.1 Clostridiaceae bacterium
GATGCGATTTCTCAATCTCAGCTTTTTCAGGCAAGCAATATAAGCGTTTTTGGGAAGTCCTCTCAACGTATTCCACAGGTATTCAACAAAAGGGGTTGTTTGATAATATATCTTCGCATATAGCCTGTCGTTAATTTTTAGTATATTTTTAAATCCAAGCTCGCAAGCGATGTAATTCATAGTTCCATGAAATTTGGTAAGGGTCGCAATTAAAACTAACGCCGTATCC
>DPSW01000320.1:303-470 GCA_003527145.1 Clostridiaceae bacterium
AGAATATAACGCACTGCCATGCTGCCAACTTTACCTGCACCATAAACAATGATTGTATTAAATTCCTTTAAATGAACCGTACATTGCTCCATTCCCGGTACTGTCATTTTTGATCCTTTCCAGAATATCCTTAATATACCTTTGTTGCATCATTCGATACTCTGTAC
>DPSW01000320.1:482-4961 GCA_003527145.1 Clostridiaceae bacterium
TTTGACCTGTTAAATAACTAACGGGGCTGAAAAACTCAGCAGGGTAAAAGGTGATATTCTTGATTTTCTGAAGCTTATTATTAAATTTCACCCCGAATGGCTTCAAATCTTCTGCTTGAATATAGCCGTTAGGCAAATCATTAAAATAGCCACCGGGAGTTCGAAATTCATATCGCTCATAGGCATCTCTCAGTATTCCGAACAATTCGAGATATTGAATTCCTCCCATCCCAACTCCAGTATTAATCAAACTATTGGTATCGAATCCCATAAATCCATCTTGTCGCAATAATGGATCAATATTCTTAACGATTTCCACATCGGTATCAAAATAGATTCCGCCCTCATTATATAGCACATCCAACCTGGCATAATCGGTTACAAATGCGTATTTTCCCATTTCATATGCTTCATGCGCATATTTGTTTTTTGTATAATCATNNTAGTTTTTTTCATTCCAGCAAATCACTTCGTAGTCGGGGCAAAATTTCTTCCAACTCTCGATACAGCGTTGCTCTAACTCCCCCATCTGTTTAGTTCCAAACCAGAAATAGTGGATTTTTCTCGGTATCTTTTCTTCTTCCAGATAAAGAACCTGCTCCTCACATGGCGTATTTTCAAAATCCTCCATGAAGAATTTTAAAATATAACATTCATTTTTATTTAGTTGTGGAATATCGTCTAACTGCTCAAGTACTTCCTTNNTAAAGCGAAATGTTCCAATCAGAATAATATCCTCCGGTTGGATCATTTCAAGCATGTCTGCTAGCGTCAATATTTCAATTTTCTTATCATTTAAAGTCCCAAATTTGTGTGCTTTTTCTTCATTATTATCAACATAATAGACGATATGCTCTTCAATCCGCAGATCCCGAAACATCCCGAAAATCCTTTGCGGCAGCTTTCCCGCCGCGAAACAAAAGACTCTGCGATTTTCAGCAACAGCTTTAAACTCCCAGACATTACAATTTCTTAAAATCATGCCTTATCTCCTGTCCTTATACCTTACATTTCAATTATTGTTTTAATACTGCACTTCTCTCCGTCCTGCATGTGTTCAAGGGCCAAATTGCAATATTCTAACGGATAGCAAGCTGTAATCAGTTTTGAAAACGGTATTATTCCTTGTTCCATTCTGCTTATAACCTGTTTCCAATTATTGTTTGTCTTAGAGTACTCGGAATTCCAGATCCCTACCACTTGAAGCTCATTTCTTAATATTTTCCAAAACAGGTTCTTTTTTATAGTTATATCACCAGATGGATTGCCAATTAGTATCAATGTGGCACCCTTGTCAGACACCTCAATCGCCTGACAGATCGCATCCTGAGTGCCTACACATTCAAAGACCTTTTTCCCCAATAGATATTCTGTACTCTCCTGGCCTTTCACAATCGACTGAAAGCCCATACCCTTGACAAGCTCGCTCTTCGCTTCATTTCGGCAGATAAACACAACATTTTTTGCGCCTTTTTCTCTACACCAGAATCCCACTAACAGCGCGATTGTTCCTGTCCCAATTATTACTATCTGATCGTCTTTTTCTAACTTGCCACGTTCCACGGCATGTAGTGCAACCGCAGCGGGTTCACACAATGCTGCGGTCTTATAATCTATTTTATCTGAAAATCTTACCAGGTTCCAAACTGGTACAGAAATATATTCTGCCAGGCCACCATCACATCTTGAACCAAAGTAATTATAGTTTTCACATTGCGCATAATGTTCGTTATAGCATGGGCCACATTGAAAGCAAGGTAATAGCGGAAATACGACAACATTCTGATTCAACCAATTTTTATCCACCTGAGGTCCCAAGTCCACAACGACTCCTGCAAACTCGTGACCCGGAATTGTAGGGAAATGATAGGTTCCCGTTTGGAAAACTCTGGGAATATCACTACTACATATACCGCATGCTTTTATCTTCACTAATACTTCATTTTCTTTTGGTTGCGGAGTTTCAACCTCTTTATATTGTAAATTCCCAATCGCTTCTAGCACACANNGAGTTGTAACCTTAAAATTCATTTCATCCCCTGGCACCATTTTTATCTTTAACCCCATGGAAAAGGCAAATTCACTACTGCCGCGAACCCTCGCTAATACTGCTTGCTCCACCCGTTTATGTATCGATAAATAAGCCGCAAAGCGAAAACCTTCCGGTGCCTGTCCAATGTATAGTTTTTCTCTGTCCGGCACTTCGGATATTACATCCCCATTTTTACTCATATAATAAGTGTCTTTGACCGGCAATACAGGTAAAACCCCATCAATAGAATCTTCCAACTCCAGGCATTGACTGATAAGCCTTTGTGTAACCAATGGTCTCGCCGCATCATGAATAATCACAATACCGTTTTTCTGTTCTTCCTGGTGTTCTTCCATTAGAAGCAATGCATTATATATGGACAATTGCCGCTCTTTCCCGGGATCTGCATACGCTATAAACTTGGTAATCTTATATTTCCCTATATAACTGCTGATAAAATCTCGCCAACTACCATCTGCTACGATATAAATATTGTCAATCTTAGCATTTTGCTGGAAGGCTAGCAAAGAATACAGTATCAGCGGTTTCTCTTCCCACATTAGATACTGCTTAGGAACGCCTCCTGAATTTATCCTTTTGCCTATTCCTCCAGCTAATATTATCGCACTATTCATAATGGCAATCCTTCTCTGGTTTTTATTCTGCCTTCGCACATTAACCGAAATATTATTGTTACAGAACCCCGAAATGTTCCATGCTGATAATGTGTATATGCTCACCATGGGCACGTTTTAATACTGTCGATATTTCGGCAATAGCCCTTTTATTTATTACTGTAAGCACAAAATAATTACTTTTCGTTTGAGTCGAAAGAGGGAATACTTTNNTGTCCGCAGACTTCGATTTCCTGTAAGAAGGGATTACTATCCATGACCATTTCAATTCTGTCTGTTTCATTCATGATATTCAAAAAGGCGATGACATCATTTAAATGACTACCTGCGCCGACTAAGACAAAATTCCCGTCTATCTTGCAGATCCTTTCAACAAACAGCGCATATTCATATTGCCGGATATATCTTTTGGAAAACATAATTTTCTTATAGTTATCTAACCCATTGAGGCAGGCATCCATTCCCTGATACCATTCGTCTTCTCTAGCCTTGCCCTGGAATATGAACTCAGCATAACCCAATTGTTTATATTCTGCTAATTGTTGTTCGGCTATAATTGTCCATTTTTCATCAATCCCAAAATTTTGGTCATATTGCATTTGCCCTATTTTATAAGCTTCTTTTCTGGTCGGAAAACTCATCAATCTTCCTGCTAACATTAATAATTGACCGGGATCCTGCTGAATCTTCGAACCTTTTAATTTACACAACTCAAAATACTTTCTTTGAAAGCTGAGAACACCTTGCTGTACATAAGTCATCATTTCAAGCTGATGTTTATTGTATTGTACATCCTTTACTACAGGACAATATGTATTCCCCTTTTGTTCAAATCCAATCGTTGTGCCTTCATCACACATTAGAAACATCTCAAAAATCGGTATAATAATTTCATTCAGATGTTGTTCGTTTTTGCCAAAATTACCGGTAAATCCACGTATATCGCAGTCGTCTGCCAAATTTTGCTCATGCAACATGAATTTTTTTCCATTAATGAGCAGATGAAGACCTTTCACCTTGGCGCAATGCTTATTCATGATTCGCTGAATGGCATTCTGTGCATTGCCTCTCCAGCCAACATCATAAGTAATATATGGTTCCTGATCTAATCCTAATTCTTGAAAATACCCAAATAGATATTCATCTGCATTTTTATTTTTGTTTCTTATTGCTTCAATTACTTTCGAATCGCGCAATATTTTTTTTATTTTAAAATAAATATTCTCATCATTTTCCCCTATTTTTTTTGCTTGTTCTAAAGTGCAGGACCAATATTCACGAAAGCCTTCTCCATATTCCACCGCATCCANNCGTGGATAGATTATAATCCACATCCTTAAGCTTAAGCACGCTTAATAACGCAGGATATAAAGCTTTGCGCGAAATATACATTGGCTGAATTGTGCCATCCCAATTCCTATTCGCTTTAGCTTCATGTAATAGGGTTGCCAAAAACTTCCCCTCGCGCATCATAGGAAAAATTCGTTTTATACCATGTTCTTCGGCTGTATCTAATACCCATTCTGTGGCGTAGGTCAATATGGGTCCCATGATCATGCTTCCCAATTCGTACCAAATNNTTGAGATGCCAGCAACCGCAATGTATTAATTTCATCGCAAACATATCCATACTGTCCCACTTCATAACTTGTATAGGGGTATCTTACAAAAGCTTCAGATCGCAATGAATAAAAATAGGCTTTGAGACCTTTCTCCCTTGCCCTCAGGTAATCGCTAACCAGGCTATCGCCTATATGCAATATTTCCTCTGGTTCACAACCCAGCTCTTTAATAATATGCTCATACAGCTTG
>DPSW01000061.1 GCA_003527145.1 Clostridiaceae bacterium
AATTCCCTTGACCTTCAACAGCCATTCTCCCTTTTCCGGATTCAGTATCTTTAGCATGGAATATTTGCTGGAGGTAGCATAATATATGCTGTCAGAGTTTATATCCCTTTCCTTGCCATTATTATCATAAAGCTTAAGCTCTATAGGGTTTTGGGAAAGCATGGATATATTTGCTTCTACTACATTGGAATCAGGTATGGGTATCTTGATATCCTCAAAGCTTCCTGTGCCGGTAAAATAGCCCGGTGATACTATCTTCAATTTTAAATGATCCGCAAATATTTCACTCAATATCTGGGGAAGATCCTCAGCCCGATCCGTTATAAAGTCTTTTGCCTTCGTGCTTTGGGATAATGATTTAAGCTCGTCTTTGTCTACACTGCCATCCACATTCAGTCCGATTGTATATATCGGGTAGCCTTTATATTGGGCTATCCTCAATGCTTCTTTTTTGTCCGCCTCCGACTGGCTCAAGGTCCTTTTGGACTTTCCCAGATCTGTTCTGCCGTCTGAAAGCAAGATGATCATGGGCTTGTGTGCATCGTCCCTNNCCCTGTTTTTATCAAGCATTTCCGCTGCCCTTCTCAGGGCTAAACCTATATCCGTATCTGATTTTCTTGGAATACTTGCTGCCATATCCTTTAAGCTCTGCTTATCCTTGGAGCTCTTTATCTCCATCAGCTGCTTTTCTGCAATAATGCTGTCATTATAGGCGATTATGCCGATCTTATCTCCTTCTATGGAGCACATATCTATAAACATTTTGACAGCTTCTATGCTGATCCCCTTAGGATCGCTGAATTTCATGGAGCCGCTCGAATCCAGCACAAGCACCGCATCTATTTTGGATGGTCCCGCAGACGGAGCATAGGCATTGGTTATTGATGCAATTTGAAAGAGTATTATGATAGCAACAATTATGGATTTGGTTCTTTTATTTATTTTAAGCATATATCTCATTTACCTCCTTTTTTTAATGAGGAATTAGAAAATAGGAATGAGGAGTGAGGAATGAAAAGAATACTCCTCATTCCTATTTTTTCAGTGGTTTCCGTCTCCTATCTTCGTGACCTTTACCTTCGGTATTATCTTAAGATATTCACTATCTATATAAAGTTGCTCATCGCCGGTATAATAGCCGGCAACAACTGTATTTCCTGTCTTAAAGCCGCCGGAGTGCTCCAGTATGATATATCTGTCTCCATATGGATCGTCAAGGCTCTCATTTATTATTGATAACGCCTTATCAGTGCCTTCAATCACATCTACAATATTGAGGTTCATTATAAAACCATATTCAGGCTTGCTTTGTATATGATCCATCAAATCCTTATAGCCTTTTATCTCAACAAAGGATAATCTATAATATCCGTCCGCTGGTTGATAATAGCTCAACAGACCTTCAAATTGGCCTATAGGATTGCTGACCTCTATGGTGCTGTCAGCCAGCAAGGCTAAATTATCGGCTTCCGCTCTGAATATTTCTTTGAAGCCGTCTTCCGATATTTGATACAGCACATATTTGGAATTGCGAAGGTCGCTGGTCCCTTCCGCCAAAATAAAAGGATAGCTTTCATTGTATTCACTCTTTACAGTGATTCCTTTTATTGATGTTCCATCATTGAATACCTCTGCCGACATATCGATTATGCTCGCATCTCTTTTTTGCATGCATAATATCAAGGTGCTCATTCCGCCGGATACATCGCTCGCTATAACAGAGACTCCTGAATCCCATTTATCTTTTATGACGTTCATATTATCGAACATCTTGTTTCCATATTTATCAACGAGCATCTTCTGGGGTTCTTCTTCTATCCATTTTATCTGTGCTTCCTTTATCAAATCACCGGTATCCTTATACCCAGCTAAGGCCTCATATAAATCTATAGCCTTAGCATACTCTTTGCCGTTGATATAAGCCCGGCCATCCTCCAGAAAACCATCGGTGTATTGCTTAAGCAAGCCCTTGATCTCCGCTCTCTTTGATTTGTTGAATTCAGCCTGAAAGCAGCTTTCGTAGTAAGCCGCATGATCGGCAAAGTCCCGATAGCTGCCGGAAGCCTTGTCTTTGCCAAAAACACCCTTAAGGTAGCTTAGCATCTCCTCTTCAACCCAGGAGCTGTCCATTTTATGCTGCTTATTTGCCCGGATTATTTTGACCGCCTCATCAAGAATACCGCTATAGGGGCTGTTTTTAAACATATGGCTGAGCATGGCATGATCGTATTCTTTATAATAACCCTCTATCTCGCCATGCTTCTTTTCTTCATCTCCATAATATTCTGCCGGTATGCTCAGTAAGTCGCTTTTAAAATTCTTGTCCTTAAAATCATTTTTGCCTATTTTCCCTCTCATATCCTTGAGCAAACGGTTTTTATAGTCAAAAAAAGCCGTTTCAATATTATCTTCCATTCCATAAAAATCTGCTGCTTCAACAAATATTTTGTGTTCAGCTTCATTGCCTTGTTTCTCAATCTTTGCTTTGTCAGCATTATAGGTATTATATATATCCAGCAGCTCGCTGATATTATTTTTCGTCCCCGCAGGCAAAGCCCTCCTGCTCAAGGCTTTAAGCTTTGCCTTCGTTTCGGTGACATGAGCCAATTCGGTCAGCCTGTTATTTATCAGCTCATTTTTATAATCGAAATGCTTTATATTATTGGACTTTTGAAAGTACTCTTCCGACAAAACCAGGCTGTTTTCCTTATAAAGCTTTTCCCCTTGATTCATATATCTTATTTTATAATATATGGTGCCAAGCTTTAAAACTGCCAATGCGAAGAGCAGTACCGCAATAACAAGTATTAAAAATCTCTGCTTTTTTAATTTTTTATAGTTATAGCTCAGCATTGTCATGATAAATGCCTCCTTAGTAGGTCTCAGAGCTCAGAGTTCGAAAGCTATGGTATTCCTTATAGGTCAGCTGCTAGCTTCTGGCTTCTAGCCTCTAGCTTTGAGTATGCCGCTGGGGCCGGAGTTACGGGGAACAATGTATACCTTACTTGAGTCTTAACAGCAATGATAAACGCTGCATGCGAGTTTTGACGCAACCCTATGCAAGCTTACAAACTCTTAGCTTCAGAACTTTGACAATCGTTATCATTCAACATAACAGGCTGCTAAAAATGAGTTTTGCAGCAAAATTAAAGATAGGCTCCAAAGTCCGCATCTCCTCTGTATTTCTCCTTGATAACCCTGAATGTCTCCTCATATAGCTCCTGCCAGTCAGGCTTATTATTGCTCGCCAGCAGGCTGCATAATCTTATCAGTCTGTTTTTTCTCATATATACGATGTATTTGACCATAAAATCCTTATAAATGTCTATATAGCCTTTGCTCTTCAGCATAGCTTCACAGGTATTGATGATGATCGCCTGCCCGTTCCTTTGGTCCAAAACCTGCTCTTCATATCTCACAATATAATCCATGACCTTTTTTGTTATGAGATCATTGTTAAGCTTGATGATCTCATAAATATATGCGATTAAATCTTCATTATAATCCTCTACGATAAGAGTATCCAACTCCAGATCCATATCTTTTCTTAGTTCAAATCTCTTAAGACATTGTATTTTTAATTCTCTTATAAAGTCGCTTTGTATGATGACACCGATCTCCCTCAAGCTTTCATAGGCGTCCTTAAAGCTTTCGGATTCAAAGTCCTTCATGGCGCTTTGTAAATCCTGCTCCATATCTTCTTTCATCTTGCCGATGTCTTCTCTGACTATCCTAGCTAAAGTATATTGAATATGCTTTTTATAGTAAAGCCTTTGCACAAATATCTGCAATGCCAATGCAGCAAAGGCAGCAAAAACGCCCAGCAATATTTGATTAAAATTTGCTGAAAAAGCTATCGCCGTAAAGAAAGCCATGATTATTAAAATATTATGTATAGCATAATGCTTCTTGGTTATAAGCTCTATTTGCTTAACAAGGCTGATAAACTTTGATTTGCCGCAGCTGATGCAGGGCTTATGGGACAATGCGGTATAGGTATTGCAATTCAAGCAATAGCTCAATTTCTCATAGGAATAGGGGGTATGGGAAAATTCCTTAAGCTTGACCAGCTTCCTCTCTATCACGCTATTCCTCCTCATTGAGCAGCCTTAAAAGCTCTTCATCAATTTCCTTGGAATTTTCTACACCTTTGCTTATCCTGATATAGAAAATAATCCTGTAAATTGCCAGAGCCCCGATTACTGCCATAATAATATAAAAAGCCACATTAATCACCTTTATTCTTGAGAAAATATACAATCGAAATTTGTATCTTTAATATTCATTATACAATATTGACGTAAATACAAGAAGGATATTGCATAAAGTTTTACAATTTAATAAAAAATAGAGCGTCATGCGCTCTATGGAATATTTTCATCTATGCAGCTTTCTATTTCCGGGGCTGTGGGCAGTTCCAGTACAGCGTTCAGGATGCCTTCTGCAGCTTCTTTTGAGGTGTTTTTGATCACATGCCGTGCTTTCAGGATCTGTGAAGCGTTCATGCTGAATTCATCCAATCCCATGGCTAAAAGCAGCGGTATCATCCTCTCATCTCCTGCGGCTTCACCGCACATGCCTACCCTGATGCCTTCTGCATGTCCATTATCTATGGTCATTTTTATCAAGGATAGTACAGCAGGGTGAAATTGATTGTACAGATGACCCACCTTCTGATTTCCCCTGTCTACCGCCAGAGTATATTGGATCAAATCATTGGTGCCTATGCTGAAAAAATCGACTTCTTTCGCAAAGGCTCTTGAATGTATCGCGACAGATGGGATCTCCACCATGATTCCTATTTCAATATCCTCATTAAAATCAAGGTTTTCTTTCCTTAGCTCAGCTTTGACTTCCTCTACCATTGCCTTAGCTCTTCGGACTTCCTCAATGCCGGAAATCATGGGGAACATTATTTTGACATTTCCATAAGCGCTTGCTCTGAGAATAGCTCTTAGCTGGGCCGCAAAAATTTCCTTCATATCAAGACAGAATCTTATGGCCCTATATCCTAAAAAGGGATTCATCTCCTCGGGGATGCTTAGATAAGGGATACCCTTATCCCCTCCCACATCCAGGGTCCTTATGATGAGGGGCTTCTTGCCCAGCTTTTCCGCAGCAATTTTATATGCCGCAAGCTGCTCTTCTTCTGTGGGAAGCCTGTCATTATGCATATATAGAAACTCCGTCCTGTAGAGTCCCACTCCTTCGCCGTCGTTTTTCATCACTATGTCCACGTCTTGACAGGTACCTATATTTCCCAGCACCTCCACCTTATATCCGTCCTTGCTTATGCTCTCCTGCCCCTTCATCTTGTTTAGTTCCTCTTGCAGCCTTTTTATGTTCTCCGCTTCCTTTTCATGAAATACGATTTGATCCTTAGTAGGATTTATTATGACTTCACCTGTATTGCCGTTAATAATAATAAAATCATTTTGCTTCGCAATATCAGTAATATTTTTCAATCCGCATACCAAAGGGATATTCATGGTCCTGGCCATTATTGCCGTATGGGAGGTTCGGCCTCCTGCTTCTATCACTATTCCCGCTACCATATCTTTATTTATCTGTGCAGTATCAGATGGAGCCAAATCCTCAGCCACAATGACGGCTTTTTCATTTATCAGCAGCAATTCTTTTTGCTCAGCCTTCGATAGAATCCTGAGCAATCTGTTTGAGACATCTTCTATGTCGGCGGCCCTGGCTCTCATATACTCATCTTCCATCGCCTCAAACAGAGATGTATAAAAATCGGCTGCCTCACGAAGGGCCCATTCGCTGTTTACCCTATCCCCAATGATCTTTTCTTTAATATACGATAGGTATTCCGGATCCTCCAGAAACATTCTGTGAGCGGCAAATACATCCGCTTCCTTTTTCCCTGTCTTTTTTAAGGTCATCTCATAGAGGTCATCGATCTGCCCCGCAGCCTTGCTGATAGCTTCTTCAAGCCTTTGAAGCTCCGCCTCAGGGTCTGATATATGCTCCTTTGATATATTTAATTCAGGCTCTTTATAAACAAATGCCTTGCCGATTCCAATGCCGGCTGAAATCCCCAAGCCCCTCACAAGGTCACCTCCTAATCCCTTATCTTGTTTTCAATAAAATCTGCCAGCTCCAGGGCAACCCTTTCAGCATCCGGGCCTTCTGTTTGAATTATGAGGGCATCTCCTTTTATAGCACCCATGCTCATTATGCTCATTATGCTCTTTGCATTATATTGTTTTTCACCCTTAATTATCTTTATATCACAGCCATATTTGGCGGCTTCCCTTACAAGCATGGATGCTGGGCGGGCGTGTAAGCCTGTTTCATTTGATAATGTTGCTTCTTTTCTAAACATGACATCCTCTCCTGCATGGCGATATATTTAACCTAAACTTCTGCCAAGGCTTGATGTGCTCCAGCAAGAATATTTCCTCATCAACGATCTTTCCTACCACCGACGATCTGCCGCTGTTCTTCATGGGCTTCAGTACCAGATGCAATTCCCCGGCGTAATGGGCATATAGACTGGATTCTATAACAATATGGCCTTTTCCCATATCTATGGGATTCATCAGCTTGAATTCATAGTTCTTGTATTTCACTCTGGTTTGAGTTGATCTTATCATGTATTCGGAAACATCGCCCCTGTTGATATGAAGCTCCTCAAACAAAATATCTCTCTCAACCTTAGGAAGATCCACATATGTTTCAACATCAAGCTCCAGGACATCCTTATTTATTTCCCCCAATGCACTTAGCTCATCTTCCGATGCGTAGCAGTTGGATATTATTATGTCATCTATCAATCCCGTATTCAGCAAATCCTTGGCTTGCACCTCTATGGGCAGTCCCCTATGCTCTTCTAAGNNCTAAGGTAGGAAGCCCTTCATTGACGTCCCATGGCCCGAAGCTTGCATGATCAGAGGATACAAAGGCTGCAGTCCTGATCCCGTATTTTTTGAAGCCTTCCGTAGTCTTCACGAAATGCTCCCGGGATATGCCGGTATATCTATGAGGATAAAAGTTATGGCATGCTATGATATTATCCTTATTTGGCAAAAAGCTCATCACATTGTCTAAATACCTGGTGCCGCTGCTGATGTTCAGTTCTACTTTTATTCCATAAGTATTAAAAGACATGATGCTCTCCTCAATGCCGCTGAATCCAATGTCAAGCCTTATTCCCGCCAGGCCTATTTCATGAAATATAGTAAGATCCCTGTAATCTGCTTTTAAATCTCTGAAAACCGAAGGCGATACATCCGCTATAANNCTCCATGCCCAATGCTCCCGCATATCGGACTATATCC
Organism: Clostridiaceae bacterium; assembly: GCA_003527145.1. Classification (GTDB taxonomy): domain Bacteria; phylum Bacillota; class Clostridia; order Lutisporales; family Lutisporaceae; genus Lutispora. The sequence goes on from DPSW01000061.1 coordinate 7,299, forward strand.
TTGAATCTCCCCAGCGAATCTTTGCCTTCCACAGTCAGGAAATTTATAAACACTCTCCTGAAGCCATATTTTGAAGCCAGGCTTAAATAACTTTTATTTGCCTCCGGGGAAGATTTATCCAGGTAAATAGAGACTCCAAGCTTATTCATGGCTTTCTGCTCCTTTTATTTCTCTTACTGCCCGATATAATTCTATAAATTCATTTGCCATATCGCGCATGGTGATGGCGTTCATCAGATGATCCTGAGCGTGAGCCAACAGGAGGGATATGGGTTCTCCTTTTCCTCTTGCCTCTTCCTGTATCAGCCGGGTTTGGCTTTGATGAGCCTCAGATAGCTTATCACCTGCCTCTTCGAGAGCTTTTCCGGCCTTTTCAAAATACCCATTCTTGGCATAACCGATAGCTTCCATGCAAAGGCTTCTTGATTCGCCGCTGAAGTTGATTATGTTCATTATTATTAATTCCAGCTCCATATCTATCTCTCCTTGTATTGATTTATACTTTAGTGGTAAGGGCATAGTTTATTCTTGAACGAGACTTCATTCA
>DPSW01000190.1 GCA_003527145.1 Clostridiaceae bacterium
AACGGAATCACGCCTTTCGATCTTGCCGTATTGATTACAGAAGCATCATCCAGCATCGTCAGGTCTCCTCCGGCTGTTATGCGATAGCTAAACATGGCAAAATAAGTAAGATAATCTCCCGTTCCTTCCAATATATTCACTCCCACAGGTCCGGTTTCTGTCAGGTATCCGTTTACCTCTATAGCGGGTTTCGGAATCACGATCCTTTGCCCTACATATATGAGATTTGGATTGGGTATATTATTCTCTCTGAGTATATCAGGGACTGATACATTGTACATTCTGGATATCTGCCACAGGGTTTCGCCCGCTTTTACTACGTGCACATTATCGGGTGTGGGTATTACCAGTGATTGGCCTATTATAAGCCTGTTTGGATCTTTTATTCCATTGGTCTCAACTATGCTGTCTATGCTTACATTATAAGTCCTGGAAATCCTCCATAAGGTATCACCGCTTTTAACAACATAAATAGTCATACACACCACTCCATATTGATTTATTATTCAATATCAAGATATTATATGAAAGCTGTTTCTATTCATGTTGCGGCTTAAATTTTTGTCCTTATTTGGATTTAACTTCAGTCCATATCCTATCATATTTAGGCAATGAACCTGCCAGATCTTCGAATACCTCACTGTTTTTAAGGTCGCCGTCTTCCGGATACGCCGATTTGTCCGAAATTAAATCTATTGGAAGCATCTTTTTAGCTTCTATATGAGGTGTTGCATAACCGATAAAATCAGCATTCTTGAAGGCCACCTCAGTCTCGCATAAATAGTTGATGAACAGTTCCGCCTCTTTTTTATGCTGGCTTGACTTGGGTATGACCACTGCGTCAAACCATATATTTGAACCTTCTTTCGGGATAACATATTCCAGGTCCGGGTTTTCCCTCTTCATANNGTCGCCTGACCATACCACTGCCAAAGCTGCTTCTCCGCCTATCATCTTATCCTTGACTTCATCGCCTACATAGGCCAGAACCAGCGGTTTCTGCTTGATCAGCAGCTCCTTGGCCTCGTTAAGCTCTTTATCATCCTTTGTATTCAAGGAATATCCCAGCATCTTCAAGGTTATTCCTATAGAATCCCTCAAGCTGTCCAGCATCAAAATCTGTTTGCTGTATTTTTCATCCCATAATATCTTCCAGCTATCAACCGGTTCTTTCACCATGGTCTTATTGTACAATATTCCTACGGTTCCCCACATATAAGGAACAGAGTGTTCATTGGTAGGATCATAGGCAAGATTCTTAAATCTGTCATCTATATATTTATAATTTGGTATATTGCTCATATCAAGCTTATAGAGCATATCCTCATCTATCATTCTTTTTATTGCATAATCAGAAGGCACCAAAATATCATAGTCATCTGCACCTGCTTTGATCTTTGCGTACATTTCTTCGTTAGTAGCAAATTCATCATAGACCACATCGATATTATATTTCTTTTCAAAATCTCCTATAACCGATTGATCGATATAGTCCCCCCAATTATAGACCTTTAGCTGTACCTTTTTCTCCCCGCCGCAGCCTGTTATGCTGAGCACTATAGAGATTGCAAGAGTAAATACCAATAAGCTTTTTAATACTTTCTTCATACCACATTCTCCTTTCTTCCATTATCCCGCGACATTCTATTATTTATCACCAGAAGCATCAAAATTACTCCTGCAAACATAAGGCTTAAGAGTGCATTTATCTTCGGGCTCACGCCCTTCCGCGCCATAGAATAGATGGTTATGGCCAAGTTCGACACTCCAGGGCCCGTTGTGAAAAAGCTGATTACAAAATCATCTATAGACATGNNCGGTAAATATACCGGGAGATATCTGGGGCAGTATGACCTTCATAAACGCATATCCGGGAGTAGCACCCAAATCCAATGCGGCGTCATAAACCTGATTGTCCAGCTGCTTCAGCTTCGGCATGACCGATAATATAACATATGGCAGATTGAAGGTTATATGCGCCAAAAGCATAGAAAAAAAGCCTCTCGGAAGTTTCACCAATATGAACAGAATCATCAAGGATATCCCCGTAACGATATCGGGATTCAATACGGGCAGATAAGTCAAATTCGTCATTATTGCCTTGGGCAGCTTCTTCATATTGTGTATTCCTATAGCTGCGACAGTGCCTATTATCGTAGCGATGAGAGAAGCTGTCAGCGCTATAGTAATGGTATAATACAAAGAGGTCATAATCTGCTGATCACGAAACATCTCCGCATACCATTTAAAGGTGAAGCCAGTCCAATGAGCTCTTGATTTCGAGCTGTTAAAAGAAAAAATTATCAAAACTATTATGGGAGCATACAAAAATAAAAAGATTAAAAAAGTATATATTCTTTTTATAGCTGTTTTCACCACAAGCCGCCCCCTTCGTTTTCTTTCTCATACCTCATGGCAATACCCATACTGAACATTATCATGAGCATAAGCACTACCGAAAGAGCAGCTCCAAAGCCCCAATCTCTGGTCGTCAGGAACTGCTGCTCAATGAGGTTTCCGATAAGAGTAAAATGAGCTCCGCCCAAAAGCCTGGAGATTACAAAGGTGGTCAATGCCGGCATGAATACCATTATAACACCTGATGAAACCCCGGGAAGACTCAATGGGAATATTACCCTTCTGAAAACAGTCATGGGGGGTGCGCCCAGATCCTCGGCAGCCTCCAATACGGCTTTATCAATTTTTACTAATACCGAATATATCGGCAAAACCATAAAGGGAAGAAAATTATACACCATCCCCAGGATTACTGCGTTTTCAGTATATAACAGGGATGGAACGCTGATGCCGAAAAAGCCCAGGGCCGTCGCTATAAGGCCGTTTTTCTCAAGCAGTGTCATCCAAGCATAGGTCCGGGCAAGAAAGTTCATCCACATAGGAATAACGAATAAAACAACCAGCATGCTCTTCTTGCTCAGATTCTTTCCCGCCAAAATCATTGCCATGGGATAGCCCAATATCAGGCACACCATAGTGCTTATAGCGGCAATCTTTATTGAACGCAAGAATACTGACAGATAAATTGGTTCAAATACTCTTTTAAAATGCTCCAGGGTAAAGTGAATACCCGCAGCATCAGTGGTAAATACACTGTAAAAGACGATCAATGCCAAAGGTATTATGGTGAATATCACAATCCACAATCCGTAGGGATATGCCAGCAGATGCTTTTTCATTCTGCTATCACCTTCTTCATTATGTGAATATCATAAGGTATGATGTTCATACCTACTTTGGTATTCACTGGTTCCATCATTGTGCTGTGCACCATCCATCGCAGGCCTCTTGCATTTATAAGCATTTCATAATGAACGCCCTTGAAGATAACCGATTCCACCACACCTTCTATCATGCCTTGATCAACAGGCACAAGTTTTATATCCTCCGGCCTAATGACTACATCAACCTTTTCATTTGGTTCGAATCCTTTATCT
>DPSW01000230.1 GCA_003527145.1 Clostridiaceae bacterium
ATCGACACAATAATATATAATAAGCCTAAAATGATATTAAGCAATGAAGAGGAAAAAAGAGCAAGCAATCCGAAAGAGAGAAAGACTCATAGGCTGAGAGGTCTTTCAGGTAAAGGCTGCTTCAACCCACCTCAGAGCTGCTGGCGAAGAGCCAGGCCGGTGAGCCGCCGATAAGGGCTTTGAGATAGCATGATATTCATGCTAAATTGGGTGGTACCACGAGCACAACCTTCGTCCCATTATGGAGATGAAGGTTTATTTTTTTTCAAATATATATCTATCGATTAAGGAGTGATTTTTTATGGAAAATAAGAAGGAACAGGATTTTGTAAAAGAGATTACCCCTATGGAAGAGGATTTCTCTCAATGGTACACAGATGTAATACTAAAAACTGATATGGTGGATTACGCTCCCGTTAAAGGGTGCATGGTCATAAAACCCTATGGTTATGGAGTATGGGAAGGCATACAAAGAGTAGCAGACAGAAGATTTAAAGAAACAGGGCACAAAAACGCCTATTTTCCTTTGCTCATACCAGAAAGCTTTCTAAAGAAGGAAGCGGACCACTTCGAAGGCTTCGCACCGGAGGTTTTATGGGTCACTCACGGCGGCAACGAAAGATTGGCAGAAAAGCTGTTTATAAGGCCTACATCAGAGACTATAATTTGTACCATGTATTCAAAATGGGTTCAATCCTATAGGGATTTACCGGTTCTTATCAATCAGTGGTGCAATGTTATAAGATGGGAAAAGACTACCAGGCCATTCTTGAGAACTGCTGAATTCCTGTGGCAGGAAGGACATACAGTTCATGCAACTGAAGAGGAAGCACAGGAAGAAACCTTGAGGATGCTTGAGGTTTACAGACAGGTAGCAGAGGACGAATTGGCCATGCCTGTTATATTGGGGGAAAAGAGTGAGAAGGAAAGGTTTGCGGGAGCCAACAAGACCTATACCATGGAAGCTATGATGCATGACGGCAAGGCTTTGCAGGCAGGAACCTCTCATAATCTGGGGCAGAATTTTGCAAAGATGTTTGATATACAATTCCTTGATAAGGACGGGATAAGAAAATACGGCTGGAGCACCTCCTGGGGCATATCCACCAGATTGATAGGCGGCATCATAATGGTGCATGGAGATAACAGAGGGCTGATGATGCCTCCGAGGGTTGCACCTGTTCAGGTTGTTATCCTGCCTATAGCATTCCATAAGGAAGGCGTATTGGATAAGGCTTATGAAATAAAGAGCGAATTGGCAAAGAACTTCAGAGTTGAAATGGATGACAGGGATACCTACAGCCCGGGCTGGAAGTTTAACTATTGGGAAATGAAGGGTGTGCCCCTCAGACTTGAAATAGGTCCGAAGGATATTGAAAAGAATCAGGTTACTGCAGTGAGAAGGGATACTCTTGAGAAATTTACGATATCTATGGATGGCTTGACCCAAAAGATCGGGGAAATATTGGATGACATCCATCAAAACATGTTTAATATGGCATTAAAGAATAGGGAAGAAAAAACTTACACTACCACTGATTATGAGGAAATAAAGAGAATAATGAAAGAAACTCCCGGCTTTGTAAAAACCATGTGGTGCGGAAGCAGGGAATGCGAAGATAAGCTGAAGGAAGAGACATCGGCTACCATAAGATGCTTGCCCTTTGAACAGGAGCAATTGGGGGATACATGTCCCTTCTGCGGCAAAAAAGCTGAGCATATGATCTATGTAGCAAAGGCGTATTAATAGGACTCAGGATTCAGAACTCAGAGCTCAGAGCTCAGGAGTAGAGCAGGGATCTGAGTAATACATTGGCTTTCGAAACTTTTGCATAAACTGCTTGAAAAATTTAATAATAAGTAGTAAAATGAAAAAAACTATATAGCAAAATGCATTGATGGGAAAAAGTAGATGAAACTGCTATAAAGAGAGTCGGCGGATGGTGAAAGCCGATATGCAAGACATTGAATTCCGTCCCGGAGCGGCCTGTGATGAGCAGGAGCGGTGAAACCGTTAGATTTTTGAGAGAGCAGCATCTGCTGATGCTGTTAACTAGGGTGGCAACGCGGATTACCTTTCGTCCCTTTTGTGGGGACGGAAGGTTTATTTTTTTACCAAAAATTTTAAGGAGGTAATTTTATGCTTGACATTAAAGAAATAAGAGCTAATGCAGAAGAAGTAATAAGAAAGCTGAAAAGAAGAGGCGGAGAATACAGGGTCGGGAAGATACTTGAATTGGATGAAAGAAGAAGGGCGTTCTTGGCTGCCGTTGAAGATCTGAAGGCTCAAAGGAATAAAGTATCCGAAGAAATAGCCAAGATCAAGAAGGCAAGAGGAAATGCGGATGGGCTGATTGCTGAGATGAAGGCAGTTTCCGATAAAATAAAGGAAGATGATGACAAAGTAAGGGAGATAGAGGATGAAATCAATCAGGAACTCTTGACCATCCCTAATACTCCCAATGACAGCATCCCTGACGGCAAATCCGACGCGGACAACAAGGAAATAAGGAGATGGGGAGAGCCCACTGAATTCCCCTATGAACCCAAGGCTCATTGGGATATAGGAGAGGACTTGGGCATATTGGATTTCGCCACCGCAGGAAAGGTCACAGGTGCCAGGTTCACATTCTACAGAGGCTTGGGCGCCAGGCTTGAAAGATCATTGATAAACTTCATGCTGGATACTCATACGGCAAATGGATATACCGAGATACTGCCTCCCTATATGGCCAACAGCAGGAGCATGCAGGGAACAGGCCAGCTTCCTAAATTTGAGGAAGATATGTTTAAAGTAAACAATACGGGCTATTATCTCATACCTACCGCAGAGGTTCCTGTGACCAACATACACAGAGAAGAAATATTGGAAGGCGTGGAATTTCCTATAAAATATACTGCCTACAGCGCTTGCTTCAGAGCAGAAGCCGGCTCTGCAGGAAGAGATACCAGAGGGCTCATAAGGCAGCATCAGTTTAACAAGGTAGAGCTTGTGAAATTCGCTCATCCGGATAATTCCTACGAAGAGCTTGAGTCACTTACGAATGATGCAGAAAGGATTCTGCAACTTTTGGGCTTGCCCTATAGAGTAGTATGCCTGAGCGCAGGGGATATAGGATTTTCATCTGCCAAGACCTATGATTTGGAAGTGTGGATGCCCAGCTATAACAGGTATGTAGAAATATCAAGCTGCAGCAACTTTGAAGATTTCCAGGCAAGAAGGGCTGATATAAAATTTAAGGAAAACCCGAAGGCCAAGGCCAGGTTTGTTCACACCCTGAATGGCTCAGGAGTAGCGATAGGAAGAACAGTAGCCGCTATATTGGAAAACTTCCAGCAGGAGGATGGCAGCGTATTGGTGCCAGAGGTCCTAAGGCCTTATATGGGCGGGGTAGACAAAATAAAGAAGTAGCAGGNNAGCAGGATGGCGCTGAAACCGGTAATCAGGTTTCGGCGCTTTTTCTTTATTCTGGACAGAGGCTTTAAAGAAGGATATAATTTTCTAAAAGGTCAATGTAATACATTGGCATGTATGCCAATAAATGAAGGAGAAGCTTTTTATGAAGCGATGCAATTGGTGCGGTGAGGATCAGCTGTACATAAAATACCATGATGAAGAATGGGGCGTCCCTGCATTTGATGACAAAAAGCAATTTGAATTTCTTGTATTGGAATCTGCTCAAGCAGGGCTGAGCTGGATCACCATTTTAAGAAAAAGGGAGAACTACAGAAAGGCTTATGACGATTTTGACCCTGTATCGGTAGCAGGCTTTGGTGAAGAGAAGGTTCAAGAGCTGATGAAAAATGAAGGAATCATAAGAAACGAAAGGAAAATAAGAGCTTCAATAAACAATGCAAAAAGATTTCTGGAAGTTCAAAAAGAATTTGGAAGCTTTTGTGATTATATATGGGGATTTGTAGATCACAAGCCTATAATAAACTGCTGGACAAGTGAATCGGAGAATCCTGCGAAGACGGAACTGTCCGAGAGAATAAGCGCTGATATGAAGAAGAGAGGGTTTAAGTTTCTGGGGCCTGTAATAATATACTCCCATATGCAGGCTACAGGCCTGATCAATGATCATATAAAGGACTGCTTCAGGCATGGTGAGCTGGCCAAGGATAGCGGGATATAGGACGGAGACTAACAGTTGGAGGGATTGACAATGAATTATAGAAGGATTGAACTTAACGGCAGCAATAACGACAAGAAAACAGATATGATTTTGATGCAGATCGCCAGATGGCATAACCTCACACCGAAGCTGTGGATACCGGATTACAAGGCTTCAACAGCCGATATAGATGAAACGATACAAAGGATTAAGAATACAAAGAGGGAAGACTTATTTATTGCGGTGGCAGAGGATGATCAGGGCCAAGCTCAGGGATTCATATGGGCGTGCAAGCAAGAAAAACCCAAAGAAAGCGTTATGATTTTATCTTTATATATTGCAGAAGGCTGCAGGAGACATGGAGCAGCAACAAATCTGAAAGCATTGCTGGAAGAATGGTGCCGGCTTGAGGGTATAAAGACCATACAAACAACGGTTCATTACAATAATTGCAGTATGATGGCGTTAAATCAGAAGCTCGGATATATCCCAGGAATGGTGAATATGACAAAAACCTTGCTTTAGAGTGGATGGTTATCATTGATTGGTTTGGAGGATTACTATGAAAATAACAACTATAAAAGAAAATAATACAGAAATTGCTGTTATAAGCAGCAGCAAAATATTGATAACAGATGTTCAGTCGGCACTGGATTTAATAGCAACGGTAAACTATGAAACAGGCTGTGACCGTATGATTTTGAACAAAGCAGCCCTATGTGAGGAGTTTTTCCAGTTGAGAACGAGGCTTGCGGGTGAAATACTGCAAAAGTTTATCAATTATCATATGAAGATAGCCATTGTAGGCGATTTTTCCGTCTATACAAGTAAAAGCTTGAAAGATTTCATTTATGAAAGCAACAAAGGAAATGCTATATTTTTCTTGCCAGGCGAAGAAGAGGCTGTCGAAAAATTGAGCGCAGTTTAGCTTTAAAGTAGAGGGGGGTTAATATGGATATAGAGAAAGTGGGAAGCAGGGGGACCCTATTCAAATTTAATGAAAAGGATTCAGCCTTTCCTCAAGACACATACGTATATTTAATAGAT
>DPSW01000231.1:0-3236 GCA_003527145.1 Clostridiaceae bacterium
AGCATTGTGACGATGATGAAGGAAGGCATAACGGCCATGCAATACATAATACCCACATTATTTCTTATGAACGGCATGCTGTTTTCATTTATCAATTTCAAGGCCGTAAAGATGATACTTGGAAGGATGAAATATCAGATAGAAGATGTGAAGCCCTTTTCGCAATGGAGGCTTCCGGATAACTTTTCTCTGGGCATGCTGGTAATAGTGCTTTTGACAATGATGGCTTCATACTTGCATATACCTAATATTCAANNAACGGTTCAGATAAACATAATCTATATTGTAAGGTGGGTGTTTACCATCGTAGGGTTGTCTGCCGCTTCATTCTTTCTGGAAAAATACAAGGTGGCCAGGCCCTTTAAGGTGTTTATACTTATATTTTTATTTCTTACCCTATCCAATTACCTTACGATTATCGGACTTATTGATGCGATTTTCAATTTTAGAAAATTAGATAAAAGGCATATCGGGGGGATATGATGAAAGGCAGATTTTTTTACAGGATGATATTGCCTGACTCCAATATCTATCTATGGATAATAGGTGTCGGTATATTGATCATCGGCTACTATAATCTGTTTATAGGATTGCTGGGGGCAATACTGTTGCTCTATCTCATTTACTACAATGTTAAGCAAAAAACTCAAAAAAAGGAGGAGCTCAGGCTCTATATCGAAAAGCTATCGGAAAGTGTGGACTTTGCAACAAAAAATGCCATACTGAATTTGCCGTTTCCTTTGGTGATTTCTGATGACGAGGGTAATATCAGCTGGTACAATTCGCTATTTCTGGAGATATTCCAGGGCGATTATCTGCTGGATAAGAAGGTGGATACATATTTACCGGGCTATGATACAGAAATCATTTTAAAAGAGGAAAAGAAGGAATTCAGGAACACAAAAGTCAAAGACAGGTATTATGATTTGCATTGTGAGCCCTTTAATGTATCAGAAGATGGCAAGGATAAAAGGATCATAATTACATACTTGGTTGATAAAACTGAATACATGAATCTCAAGAACAGGTATCTTGAGGAAAAAAATGTGGTTGCCATATTGGAAGTCGATAATCTGGATGAAGTCTTAAAGGATGTGGAGGAAGCATCCGAACCGGTGGTATTGGCTGATCTGGACAGGATCATCGGCTCTTGGGCGGCAATAAACAATGCATCGATACAGAAGTATTTCAACGGAGAATACATACTTCATTTTAATCAAAAACAGCTCACTTTAATGGAAGAAAAACGCTTTGAAATATTGGATACGGTAAGGGAGATAAACTCAGGCAATAAAATCCCTTTGACTCTCAGCATAGGTGTGGGAGTAAACGGGAAAACCCATGCAGAGCTTCAGAAATTTGCCAAGAGCGCTATGGATATAGCATTGGGGCGCGGCGGCGATCAGGCGGTAGTGAAAAATTATGATAAGCTTTCTTTCTACGGTGGTAAATCAAAGGCTGTAGAAAAGAGGACCAGAGTCAAAGCCAGGGTAATAGCCTACGCATTGAGACAGCTCATTGAGCAGTCTCAGGATGTGCTCATAATGGGCCATGAGATGCCAGACTTGGATTGCATGGGTGCTTCTTTGGGAATATATAGATGTTGTAAAAATCATAATAAGCCGGTTAGAATAGTATTGGACGGAGTTAACGCAGGTATAGATAATCTATGGGCAGAGCTTAGGGAAGATAGGGAATATGACGATACCTTCATAAAAAGAAATGACGCCATGGCCATTGCAAGCAAGGGCACTCTTCTTATAGTGGTGGATGTTCACAGGCCAAGCTTCACTGTTGAGCCCCTTTTGATTGAGAAGGTGGAGAAAAAGGTAATAATAGACCATCACCGCAGAGGCACGGAATTTATAGATGATGCAGTGCTCACATATATAGAACCTTATGCGTCCTCTACAAGCGAGCTTGTAACCGAGATACTTCAGTACATGTTTGAAAAGCCTAAGATCAAGCAGATTGAAGCAGAAGCATTGCTGGCAGGTATTTTTATAGATACCAAGAATTTTTCATTCCAGACCGGAGTGAGAACCTTTGAAGCCGCATCCTTCTTGAGGAGGGCAGGAGCTGATACTACTTTGACCAGGCAGCTGTTCCAGGACAATATGGATACTTTCTTGGCGAGAGCCCAGGTTGTAAAAAATGCGCAAATGTATAAAAACAATATTGCTATTTCAGTTATATCAAAGCATATAGACAATCCTGCTCTAATAGCTGCTCAGGCGGCAGATGAACTATTGAACATAAAAGGCATCAACGCTTCTTTTGTGCTGTCCGAGATAGAAAACTACATATTTATCAGCGGCAGATCCCTGGGGGATATAAATGTGCAGGTAGTATTGGAGAAGCTTGGCGGCGGCGGACATTTGACAGTAGCGGGTGCCCAGCTTTCAGACATAGATATGGAGGAAGCCATAGCTTTGGTCAAGAAAGCGGTTGATGAATATATAAAGGAAGGTGAGAGATAATGAAAGTCGTTCTCTTGCAAGATGTAAAATCTCTTGGGAAAAAAGATGATATAGTAAATGTGAGTGATGGTTACGCCAGGAATTATTTATTTCCAAGGAAGCTTGCTGCGGAAGCTACTGCAGGCAAGCTGAATGAGATATCCGACAAAAAAAGCTCATTGGAGAATAAAAAGAAGAAAGAGCTGGAGGAAGCTAAGGCATTGGCCGAGAGGCTGAGCAAGATTGAGCTTGTGATCAAGACAAAGGCCGGTGTCAACGGAAAGCTTTTTGGCTCCATCACCGGCAAGGATATCGCAGAAATCATAAAGCAAAAACATAAAATTGAAATAGATAAAAAGAAGATAGTGCTGGATGATGCCATAAAGGCATTGGGGACCCAAGATGTAGAAGTAAAGGTTTATCCGGAAGTATCGGCAAAAATCAAAGTAACAGTTACAGAAGAATAAGGAAGAGGGATCAACGTTGGGAAGTAGCATAGTATGCAGCAATGATGAACTATTGGATGTACTTATAGACTATAGCAGGAAGATTTATGGCGACAGCAAATGCGTAGGCATTGATGATCTCAAGGACCCTAAAGCAAAAGCCCAAAGGCTTTGGGATATATTAAGCCCAAATGAAGAAATTTCTGCAGCAAAAGATCAGTATGATCTGGACCAACTTCTTATGAAACTCAAGGACAAGCTGTCGGATAGGGCAGCCAGAGTATATACGGAAAAACTGATAAATCAGCAAATACTTTACAAAATGGAGGAC
>DPSW01000231.1:3242-4761 GCA_003527145.1 Clostridiaceae bacterium
GAGATATGCGGAATTGGAGAAAAAAAAGAGGGTATTTTTGACGAAACAAATTTCCGATATTTTGAGGCCTCAAAAAGAGGATGAAATAATCGGGCAATCCAAGAGCGTGAAGGCATTGATATCAAAGATCGCTTCTCCATATCCCCAGCATGTGATAATATACGGTCCTCCGGGAGTAGGCAAGACCTCTGCCGCCAGGATCGCTCTGAAGGCTACCAAGGAGAGAAAGTACAGCCCTTTTAGAAAGGATGCGCCTTTTATTGAGGTGAATGGAACCACCCTGAGGTGGGATCCGAGAGAAGCGATAAACCCGCTTTTGGGCTCTGTTCATGATCCAATATATCAGGGTGCGAGAAAAGACCTGTCCGATATCGGTGTGCCTGAGCCAAAGCCGGGTCTTGTCACCGATGCTCACGGAGGAATATTGTTTATCGATGAGATAGGGGAATTGGATCTTATGCTCCAAAATAAGCTTCTTAAAGTATTGGAAGATAAAAAGGTGAGCTTTGATTCCTCCTATTATGATGAAAGCAGCGATGATATGCCTAAATATATCCATACGCTCTTTAAGGAAGGGGCACCCGCAGATTTTATCCTGATAGGAGCTACTACAAGGAGGCCAGAAGAAATAAACCCTGCCTTAAGATCCAGATGTGCAGAAATATTTTTTAATCCGTTAAGCCCCGGCGATATAGAATCCATATTGGAAAGCGGAGCTGAGAGGCTTGGCATAAGCATAGACAAAGAGGCTAAGAAGCTTATCGGCAAATATACCTACGATGCAAGGAAAGCGGTAAATGTACTGCTGGATTGCTACTCAGGCCATTTGTTTGAAAAGCCCGATGAGAGGGTGGTCATAGATTATGAGCGTGCCTATGAGGCGTTGGGTTCTCTCGTAAGAGATGAATATGCAAAAGCCAATGACGGCGCTGAAATCGGCAAGATATACGGAGCCGGAGTAAGCGGCTATCTGGGCAGCATAATTGAATTTGAAGCCTTGGCCTTTAAGCGGGAAGATGAAATGGGCTCCGTAAGATTCAATGAAACCGCCGGTTCGATGATAAGGGATTCCCTTTTTAATGCTCTTGCAGTGCTGAAAAACAATATGAACATAAATCCCGACAAATATGATATCCATGTGAATTGCATAGGCGGGGGCAAGGTAGACGGTCCATCCGCCGGAGCGGCCATCACTTGCCTTTTGTATTCTTCCATCGCAGGAGTATCCTTGCGCGGCGACTGCTGTGTGACAGGAGAAATATCCATAGGCGGGAGCATAAAGGCAGTGGGGGGAGTAAGAGAGAAAATAAGCGCTGCCATAAGAGCAGGCTTTAAGAATATGGTGATACCTTTTGAAAATAAAAGCGATGNNTAAAAGAGGTAGTGGAATTTTTAACCAGGTATTGATTTGAGGTGTATATATGAATGAGCTGATACAAAGGATACCGCCGAACAGTCTGGAAGCGGAGCAATCTGTTCTGGGAGCTATGCTTTTGGACAAAGAGGCTATTTCTGCAGC
>DPSW01000377.1 GCA_003527145.1 Clostridiaceae bacterium
CGTGACTATACATGGATGCTATGGCTTATCAGTGCTATGCCTAAAAAAAGTAAAATGCACATAAGCCTTCTATTTTATTGCCTTGCACAAATATAAATAACTATAGTAGAATATAGTTGTGAAAAGTTCGGATTACAGGATAAAATCTCTAAGTTGATGTATTATTATAGGACGTGCTTGGGGGATTTAGAGAGGAGGCCNNAGGCTATATTATTTGAATTTACTGCTTCAAAAATTTAAGGAGGTCTTATCATCCGTTTTACCGATAAGCGTGTTGGTGCTCATACTGAACTTTACTTTGGTGCCTATAGAAACAGATATGCTGATCAGATTTATTATCGGCTCAGTATTGGTTATTATCGGATTGGGAATATTCTTATTAGGAGCTGATATTGGCATAACCTCTATAGGAAGCCTTATGGGAGAAGAAGCGGCAAAGACTAATAGAGCTCATTCCGTTGCTATTCTCGGGCTTATTTTAGGCTTTTTCATTACCATAGCTGAGCCAGACCTGCAGATCCTTGCCAATGAAGTGAGCAGCGCCAGCGGAGGGACCATTCCTGCTTCTCTGATCCTTGTTGTTGTTTCTTTAGGAGTAGGTATTATGGTAGCTATAGGACTATTAAGAATTTTATATGAAAAACCGTTGAATAAGCTGCTTACACTGGTGTATTTTATCATTTTGATTCTGGGCCTATGGGTTTCGGAGGAGTTTCTGGCTATTTCTGTTGATGCGTCAGGAGCTACAACGGGAGCTATGACTACGCCTTTCATTTTGGCATTAGGCTTGGGTGTTTCCCAGCTAAAAGGCGGCAAAACATCTGAGGAAGACAGCTTTGGGCTGGTAGGCATCGCATCGACGGGACCTATTCTTGCAGTCATGATAATGAATATAATCGCAGGTGCAGATAAAATTGTAGGGGAAGCGGAAGTCTTCCGCGCCCACAGCGGAATTTTGGGACCTTATTTAGAGGAATTTCCCAAAATCATGAGGGAATCGGTCATCACTTTGCTGCCCTTGCTCGTATTATTTTTGATTTTTGATTTTCTGAAATTTAAACTGAATAGAAAAAAAAGAAACAGAATATTAAAGGGTCTTGCCTACACTTACGCAGGTCTTGGACTGTTTTTGACAGGAGTCAATGCAGGCTTTATGGAGGTTGGCAGAGTTATGGGATACGGCATAGCCAGCCTCCAATATGCCTGGGTGGTTCCCGTGGTAGGATTTCTTTTAGGTATGATGGTTGTGCTTGCTGAGCCTGCCGTACATGTTCTGACAAAACAGGTTGAAGATGTGACAGCAGGACATATTCCAAGGAAAATAATATTGTTTGCATTGTCAGCGGGTATTGCTTTCGCCGTTTGCATGTCTATGCTGAGGATAATGATACCGGGATTAAAGCTATGGCATTTCTTGCTGCCCGGGTTTGCATTAGCTGCATTTTTGAGCTACAGGGTGCCGCCTATATTTGTCGGTATAGCTTATGATGCCGGCGGGGTTGCATCAGGCCCTATGACAGCTACCTTTATATTAGCCTTTGCACAGGGGGCTGCCACTGCCATTCCGACAGCCAATGTATTAGTGGATGGGTTTGGCGTTATAGCGATGGTTGCGATGATGCCGTTAGTAGCTTTGCAATTGCTGGGGCTTATGTTTAAAGTTAAAGCAAAAAAGGAGGGCATTGATCTAAATGATGCTAAAAGATAGGGAGTTCTCGTTATTCTGTGTGATTGTGAACTTTGGAGAAGGAAGCAAAATATTAAAAGCATCTAAAGAGCTAGGAGTAACCGGGGGCACTTTTCTTGTAGGTAAGGGAACGATAAAAAATCAATTGCTTAATATCTTAGGCCTTGATGAAGTGAGAAAAGAGATACTTATAATGGTCGTCGAAGACAGCCTGGTGGAAGTCCTTCATGATCAGCTCACAAAAAAATTTAATTTGGATAAGCCCAATCACGGGATAACCTTTTCCGTTCCAATAAGCAATTTGGCTGTTTTTAACAGATGCGAATATGTATCAAAACCAAAAAGGCGAGGTGTAGATAAGATGGAATATGAAGCCATATTTATTATAGTAGAAAAAGGACTGTCGGACGAGGTTATAGAAGCGGCGGAATCCGCAGGCTCCACAGGAGGAACAATAATTCACGGCAGAGGCTCCGGCACTCAGGACACGGCAAAATTGTTCAATGTCGAAATAGAACCGGAAAAGGACATCATATTGATTTTATCGGAATCAGAAAAGACAACAGCAATAGTGAATTCAATAAAAGAGAGGATACACATTGAAGACCCGGGCAAAGGTGTAATATTTGTAATAGATGTGAACAGAACCTCCGGGCTATATAAAAGCTAAAAACTGAAATAATGGCGTTCAGCTAAAGATAGAAGAGGCTTCCTGATATAAAAAAGGAAGCCGCTTTTCTTAGATATCATATGATAAACAAGCGGGGAGGGGATATGATGAAGATAATCCATACAGGTGACTGGCATATAGGAAAGATAGTCAACGAATACCACATGACAAAAGATCAGGAGTACATACTGGATCAGTTTTTACATATAGTCTGCGAAGAGAAACCGCAGGCGGTAATAATTGCCGGCGATATCTATGACCGCTCCGTCGCACCGGTGGAAGCTGTGGAGCTCTTAGATAAGATTTTGGCAAAGATAGTCCTGGAGCATGGCATTCCGGTCCTGGCAGTGGCAGGCAATCATGACAGCCCGGAAAGGCTGAACTTCGGCAGCGGCATACTTAAAACCAAGGGCTTATACATAGAAGGGGTCCTGAAAAAAGATGCAACGAAGATTACCCTAAATGATGAATACGGGCCTGTGAACTTTTATCTCCTGCCCTATGCAGATGCGGCTGTGGTCAGAGATATATTTGAAGACCCCGGCATCAGGAGCCAGCAGGATGCCATGAAGGCCATGATAGAAAGAATAGGGGCTGCCATGGACAAGGATGAAAGGAATATAATGATAACTCACGGATATGTCAGGGGTTCCGAGGAGCCCGAGACTTCCGAATCGGAAAGACCCCTTTCCATAGGCGGCACGGATATGGTAAGCTATGAGCTCTTCAATGATTTCTGCTACACTGCCTTGGGGCATCTCCACAGCCCTCAAAGGGCCGGAAATGAAAATATCAGATATTCGGGCTCCTTGCTGAAATACTCATTTTCTGAGGTAAAGCAGAGAAAAGGCGTAAACATAATCAATATAGATGAAAAGGGCATTGCAGATATAGCCTTCAGGGAGCTGGTTCCTATGAGGGATATGAGGATAATAAGAGGAGAGCTTAAGCACCTGACAGACCCGGTTGTATATAATGCTGCAAACAGAGAAGATTACATAAAGGCCATATTGACGGACAAAGGCGAGCTATTGGACCCCATGCGCAAGCTGAAATCCGTATACCCCAACGTGATGCTGCTGGAGGTAGAGGATAGAGGCAGCAAGGGTGACTATTTTCTTTCAGCCAAAACCTCAAGAAACAAATCAAAGCTGGAGCTTTTTTCAGAGTTCTATAAGTACATAAACGATACGGAGCTGGCCCAGGAGANNAAAAGAGAGGTGAGGACCTTGAAGCCAATTAAGCTTATCATGTCGGCTTTCGGACCCTATGCGGGGGTTGAAACCATAGATTTTTCGCTTTTGGAGGAGCAAAACATATTTGTAATAACCGGGCCTACGGGAGCGGGCAAGACCACTATATTTGACGGCATATGCTATGCCTTGTACGGCAGCGCTTCGGGAGAGGGCAGAGACGGCGAAAGCATGAGAAGCCACTTTGCCAAGGATGATGTCCTTACCTTCGTTGAACTGGAATTCCAGCTCAGAGGTAAAAGCTATTATGTAAAAAGAATCCCAAAGCAGCAGAAAAGGAAGGAAAGAGGAGAAGGCTATACGGAGCAGAAGGCAGAGGCCGAACTTAAGGCCTTGGGAGAGAAAGTAACAACAGGGGTCAGGGAAGTAAATGAAAAGATAAATGATTTATTGGGAATAAGTTATGAGCAGTTCAAGCAAATAGTGATGATACCTCAGAATGAATTCAGAAAGCTCCTCTTGGCTGAAAGCAAGGAGCGGGAAGTGATACTGAGGAAAATCTTCGGAAGCTGGCAGTTCCAGATGATCCAGGAGAAGCTGGAGGATAATGCAAGGGAACTGAGAAGGGCTATTGAGGCTTTGACTCAAAAGGAAATCGCTTATATCAAAGGCATAGACTGGGGCAAGAAGGAAGAATTAAGAGCGAAGGCAGAAAAAGATGATGTTAACCATTATGAAATAATGGAAGACCTGAAGAATTTGATCAAGGAAGATGATGAAGAAGAGAAAAGGCTGGAAAAAGCAGCCGAGACAATGAGCAATGAACTGGAGAAGCTCCAGGAAACTCTGGTAAAGGGTATCGAGGTAAACAACAGATTTGAAGAAAGAAAAATCGCCGAAAATGACCTAAATATATTAGAGAGCAGTAAAAGCCTCTGGGAGGAAAAAGAAAAAAGGCTTCAGAAAGCGAGAAAAGCTCTGCTCATAAAATCTGTTGAAGAGCAATGCAAAAAGTCCGGGGAAGATTTGAATAAAGCCATTCTTGAATATGAGGAATCCAAATCTGCTCTTGCAGCTGCTGCGGAGAGCTTTAATAAATGCAGGGACTCCCTGAAGGAAGAGGAGGGCAAGGAAAGCGCAAGGAAAGAGCTTGCGTATAAAGCCGCAGAGCTCAAGAAGGATATCGATAAGGTAAAAGAGTATGGAAGGCTTTCATCGGAACTGGAGAAACTGAACAAGGAGCTTGGAGAAAAAGAAAGCACAAGGAAAAAGAACAGCGGGGAAATAGAAGCTTTAAAGGAAGAGATCAAAAAGCTGAATCATGGCATCGATATCGCCAATAAAGCGGCCCTGGAATATATAGAGCATGCAAAGGATATAGCCCAGAAGGAGGAAATCTTAAAAAAGCTGAAAGGCTTGGAGGCGGAGAATAAAACACTTCAAAGCTTAAGGCAGCAGTACGGAAAGAAAAAGGCTTTATATGAAGAACTGAACAANNGGTTATGAAGAAAGCAAGAAGAAATACGAAAAGCTGAGCCAATTATTTTTCCAAGGCCAGGCGGGGCTTTTAGCAGAAGGTTTAACTTTGGGTGAACCCTGTCCCGTTTGCGGTTCTCTCCATCATCCCAGTCCGGCGCAGCCTCTTTCGGGCATGCCTTCAGAGGGAGAATTGAAAGCAGCTAAAGAAGCTTATGATGATCTCAACGAAAAATTGAGGAAAGCAGCCGATGAATTTGCGGATGTAAGAGCTAAAGGGGAAGCTCAAAGGGATAGCGCAGATAAAATAAAACTGGAATTGAGAGAAGTGCTGGGAGAAATAGAAAATTTAAAGCTTGTCACTGAAGCTTATGAAGGAACACTTCTGAGCTTGAAGTCTAAAAGGGAAGAGGCGGATAAGAAGCGTAAAGAAAAGGATAAGCTTGCTGAGAAATTGGATCTAGCGGAAAAAGCCCAAAAGGAAAAGGAAGATACGGCTCTAAGCCTGGATGGGGAATACAGGGATATATATGCTGAGCTTCAAGGCACAAAGGCCTTGCTGTCCAAGGTGGAGAGCGAGCTGTCTTTGGGCATAAAACAAGAGGATGAGCTTTTGATGAAAATAAAGAGCTGTGAAGAAGAATGCAAAGCTATGGAAGAAAGCTATAAAAATGCTCAGGAAGCCTACAGAAGATCAGAGATCGAAATGACCAAAAAAGAAGAAAATAGAGCATTCAAGGGAAAAAACCTGGAAACTGCAGAGGAAGAACATAAGGGAGCAGAAAAGAGGTTTACAGATGCCCTTTTAAGGGTAGGATTTGGGGATAAACAGGAATATGATTCAGCAAAGCTTGAGGAAAAGGAAATGGAAGCCCTTGAGGAGGAAATAAGAAGATATAATGAGGAGCTGAAATCTGCAGGAGACAGGCTCCACAAGGCCTTAGNNGCCTTAAAGAGCATAGAAGGTTTGAAGCCTGTCAATACCGGAGAGCTGAACGAGATGATGGAGTCAAAGAAGCTCAGCAAAGCCGGCCTGGAAAAAGAAATAAAGCAGAATTTTGCCAGGCTGATGCACAACAAAGCCCTGCTGAGCAATATGAAGGATACAGGAGAAGAGATAGGAAAACAGGAAGAGATCTACAGAGTGGTTGGACATCTGGCTAATATGGCCAAGGGAAATAACAGAGAGCGGCTGAGCTTTGAGAGATATGTTCTGGCAGCCTATTTTGACGACATAATCCATGCAGCCAATCAAAGGCTTGTGAAGATGACGGACGGCAGATTTGAATTATCGCGAATAAAGGAAAAGCAGAAAGGTGCTGCACAGCAGGGCCTTGAAATAGAGATATATGATTATTATACGGGGCAGCCCCGCCATGTCAAGGTCATATCAGGAGGAGAGAGCTTCAAAGCATCCCTGTCCCTTGCCCTGGGTCTGTCTGATGTGGTACAGTCCTATGCAGGGGGCATAAGCCTGGATACCATCTTTATAGATGAAGGCTTCGGCAGCCTGGATGAGGATTCTCTCGAAAAATCTATACAATGTCTTTTGGAGCTCCAAAAAACAGGCAAGCTGGTTGGTGTAATATCCCACGTGGGAGAGCTTAAAGAAAGAATAAGGGCAAGGATCGAAGTAACGCCTGGCATGACAGGCAGCAAATCGAGAGTCGTAGTAGCGTAAACGAGGTGAAAGAATGGAAAGTTTGATGATGATAGGAAGCCTTATAGCCGGTGTGCTGGTATTGATACTGGTATTTGCCGAGAGAAGCAGCGCCGCTAAAAGGGCGGAAAAGCTGAAAGAGAGCCATCTGTCTATAGAAAACAAAATTGCATATTTAGAAAAATTATTGGATAGAACAGAAAAGACTGTAAGGGATGAAATGGGCCTGAGCAGAGCGGAAGCATCCAATTCAGCGAGGAACCTGAGCGACTCATTGATCTCAAGGATCAATGAGATGTCCAAGCTGCAGCATATGCAGGCGGATTCAATAGATGCCCGCATGGCGAGGCTGGCGGAGAGCAACGAAGAGAAGCTGGAGGCCATGAGGAAGGAACTGGAGCTGAAGCTGAACAGCATAATGAAGGATAATGGTGAAAAGCTGGAAGCCATGAGGGCTACAGTTGACGAGAAGCTTCATGATACACTGGAGAAGAGATTGGGAGAATCCTTCAAGCTTGTCAGTGAGAGGCTTGAGCAGGTACATAAGGGCTTAGGGGAAATGCAGAGCTTAGCCTTGGGAGTGGGGGACTTGAAGAAGGTTCTCACCAATGTAAAATCCAGGGGCATATGGGGTGAAATCCAGCTTGGGAATATACTGGAGCAGATACTGACTCCCGAGCAATACCTTACAAATATTTCTACGAAAAGGAATACTCAGGAAAAGGTGGAGTTTGCTATTCGCCTTCCCGGTAAAGGAGGAGAAGGGGAGGAAGTGCTGCTTCCCGTAGACGCCAAATTCCCTCAGGAGGATTTTCAAAGACTGGTTGAAGCGGCTGAAATAGGGGATGCTTCTGCAATGGAGGAAGCCGCAAAGCAGCTTGAGAACAGGATAAAGGCTGAGGCCAGGAGGATAAGCGACAAATATATAAATCCCCCTGTTACCACGGATTTTGCCATCATGTTTTTGCCCATAGAGAGTCTTTATGCAGAGATAGCCAAGAGAGCCGGCCTCATAGAGCATATCCAGGAAAAATACAGGATAAACATTGCAGGCCCTTCCACTATGGCAGCCTTTTTAAACAGTTTATCCATGGGTTTCAGAACCTTGGCTATACAGAAGCGCTCTTCTGAGGTATGGGGACTTTTGGGAGCAGTGAAAAGCGAGTTCGGAAAATTTGGAGATATATTGGAAAAGACTAATAAAAAGCTTCACGAAGCCAGCAAGACCATTGAGGACGCTACTAAAAAATCCAGAACCATCGAAAGAAAGCTGAAGGATGTGGAGGCCCTGCCGGTGGAGGAAGCCGCACCGGCTCTGGATTCCGGTGACCCCTCAGATACCGCAGATCATACAGAATAAGCATATGTGCAGTTTACAAATGTTTTTCTTTTTTTCTATGACAAATATGTTGCTGTTATTGGTGATATAGTAGACTCAAAAAAATAAAAGAGCGTAAATAAAGCACTGAATAATGCTGAGTTCTATTCCTATAAATCTGCAATGGACACAGTTAACTTTTTTTAAGCAAGGGAAGGGAAGAGCTTGATGGCTAAGGTTGTTTGACTTTGTTTTTAATGGGACATGCATTAGGTGATTTCTATTTACAGTACTCTGAATTGGCAATAGGCAAGGATGAATCAATCAAGAAATTATTGAAGCATGGTGTAATATACTTGTTTTCAATGATGTTTGTAATTATTCTGGTGTTTAGCCTTAAACTATTAAAATGGACTGTTATCATTTCCATAGCTCACTTTATAGTTGACTTACTGAATTTTTTTATAAAAAAGAAAATAACTATAGATGATAAATTAGATGCATTAGCATACTCTCTTGATCAGATAATACATATTCTTGTAATTGTTTTTACTGCGGCAATTATATATTTCCTATCTGAACCTATTAGTTATATTTATTGTATTTAATATATTTTGAATAGGTCACAGATTGATGTTATGAGTATTTTTTCTTGGATGTTAATTTTACTTATTATAATCCAGCCCTTTAGTATAACAATTAAGAAAGTGCTATATCGCTACAAACCGATGACCAACAATGAAGAAGAAGGAATCTTTGAAATCGGTAGGAGCTTTGGAGCTTTCCAAAGATAAGCAATATCCCTTCAAAATGCTATACCATTCTAATTATGCATGCTGCAGCACATATGCTTATTCTATATATTGGCTTGTGTCAATATTATATTCTTTTATTTTGTTGAATAAGCCTTTTAGGCTTATTCCCAGCTGTTCAGCGGTAGCTTTGCGATAGCCCTTATTTGCCTGAAGCGCAGATTCAATCGCTTTTTTTTCGACTTCCTTTAAACTAAGGTCGGAGAGCTCATCCTTATCTATGATTTTATTCCCGCTATTATAGCTTATTATGTNNATTATGTCTGCCGGAAGGTCTTCCTCTTCTATCGTATTTGTGTTTGCCATCACTGCCGCATATTCGAGAATATTGGCCAATTGGCGGATATTACCGGGATAATTGTATTTCAAAAGCTTTTTTTCGGCTGCATCTGATATTAAAGTAATATTTTTTTTGAAGTCTATATTGTATTTCTTAATGAAATAATTTATCAGCAGGGAGATGTCTTGCTTTCTTTCTCTTAATGGTGGAAGATTGATCTCTATGACATTCAGCCTGAAGTATAAATCTTCTCTGAAGGTCTTTTCTTCAATGCATTTTTTTAAGTCCTTATTTGTGGCTGAGAGCACACGAATATTTAGAGAAATCTTTTCGTTGCTTCCGACAGGCGAATATTCTTTATGCTGAAGGACGCGCAATAGCTTTGCTTGAAGATTGTATGATAATTCGGCTATCTCATCTAAAAAAATTGTCCCGTTGTTTGCTAAAGCAAATTTGCCTTTTTTGTTTTCAATCGCTCCTGTAAAAGCTCCTTTTTTGTGCCCGAAGAATTCCTCTTCCAGCAATCCTTCCGGAATTGCAGCGCAATTGACCACCTCAAAGGGATATTTAGCCCTTTTACCTGAGTAATGTATCTCACGCGCAATAAGCTCTTTTCCCGTTCCGCTTTCACCGGTTATAAGGATGCTGCTGTCGATATCCTTCACTTTGTCTACAAGCTTGAGTACATCTTTCATCAGAGGGCTTTTGCCTATGATGCCGTTGCGATCATATCTGTCCTCCAATTCGCTTTCCAAATAGCCCACACGGTAATTTAAATCCTGATATGCAAAAGCTTTTTCCAAGACTATATTCAATTCTGAAATGCTTAAAGGCTTTATCAAATATGTGTATGCGCCTTGCTGCATTGCCTCTACCGAAGTTTCAATCGTGCCGTATGCCGTCATCATAATGACTACCATATCAGGAAGTCTATTCTTTATTTTTTTGAGCAAGTCGATCCCGTTATCTTTTCCCAGCTTGAGATCCAGCAGGCAGAGGTCTATTTTTTCCTTATTAAGCATTTTCAACGCATTATTGGAATTTGTTGCTGACTTTACATCATATTTCGAATTCAATGCAAATTCTAAGGATGTGCATATTCCAATTTCGTCATCAATTATAAGAATGGTTTTCTTCATGTTACATGCCCTCCTTAATCCTAAATCAATTGGAATTTTAAAAATATTTTTGTGTATTCACCCTTTTTGCTCTCGATGGACATTGTTCCGTTGTTTCTTTCTACGTAGCGCTTGGCGATATACATGCCCAATCCGGTTCCATTCCATTTTGTGGAGTAGAATGGTTCCATGCAATTTCTAGCCTCTTGTTCTGTCATCCCGATACCGAAGTCTGTAACCGATATATATGCATAAGCTTCATCACTGGAGGCTTTTATAATGATCTGCCTGTCCTCTGCCTTTTCGCTTAAAATAATGGCGTCCAGGCTGTNNGTTGATCACAAAATTGATCAAGATTTGCTTGAGCTGTTGTTCGTCTACATTAATAAAAATATTTTTATCGCATTCATAGGAAAGGCTTACATTTTTTTGTTCTACTGAATGCTTCAGCAGCTCAATGGTATCTTGTATTATTTCTTTGAGGTTTGTCCGTCGGTATTCTATTTTTTCCGGTTTCGCATACTCTATCAGATTTGTAATAAGTGAGTTTATCCGTTCGATTTCCCTCGGAACTATTTCAGCCAGCTTCTGCTGGAATAATTCGTCATCCTTTTTATCCTGGAGCAATTCAATAAATGTTTTGATCGAAGTCAAGGGATTTCTTATTTCATGAGCCATTCCCGCAACGATTCTGTTCAGGGATTTACTCTTTTCCTTTTCATGCAGCTCTCTCTCCAGGTTCTGCTGTTCAGTGATATCATCAAATATTAAAGTTACCGCACGCACTTTATTATCCGATGTAAAAAGAGGAAAAATGTTATAATCGTATGTTTTGACATTGCCCAGATCGTCTGTGATACTTTTTATCTGATTAAGCAAATTGATGCTTTTATCGAACATATTTTCTTTGATGTCCTCTAAAAGATGGTTAAAAAGGCTGATCTGAAAGATGTCTAAGCCGGTAGGAGTAAAATTAAGGCCGATAATTTTTCTTGCCCTATCATTGAATATAGTGATCCTGCGCTCTTTGTTGAAAACGACGACCCCCTCATTATGATTCTCAATAAGGCATTCTTTCAGCTCATTTGCATTTCTCACCTTTAATATTTGCTCTTCCAATTCTTTGTTCAAAACCTGCAAGCTCTTTGTTTTGGCATCGATCTGTGATTTCAGATAAACACTTAGCCGCAGCGAAACGAAGATGATTATTAATGCTATGACGCATATAAAAATAAAAGTTATTATATAAGTCCTGAATACTGTTTTTGAAATATTTTCATTAGGTATCCATTTGTTAAGAATGCGGTCCATATTGCCTGAGATTTTTAGCTTAAAAATCTCATCGTTGATGATTTGAAGCACATTTTTATTGTTGCTGTTCATTGCTATGCCATAGTCGATCGTAGCGATATAGTTATCTGAAATAGTATATTTCTTAGAATCCTTGCTTTCGGACATCAATTTTTTGAGCGAGGCGCGAGGTCCGATCAACATATCAAGATCTTGATTTTTAAATACATTGTAGGCTTCCTGGGTAGTGGATGAAATCCAGCAGGGCAGGCTGATGATCGGTGTTATTTCATTGATATCGGCAACGCTTCTTTCTGTTGCGGCAGAATAAGCGTATGAATTTAGCGGATAGTTGGTAATATCCACTTTGTTTTTGTAAGACATAATGCTTATGTTGTCTTGGGATATAGGGGCAGAATATATCAAATTGTATTTGTCCTTTTGGTTCAGGGGTATGCCGAGTATCAGGCTGACATCATTATTTTTTAATGCTTTGACAGCTTCTGTATAGTTATCATATGGGATATACTTAAATTCTGTTTTAAGGACAGCTCCTATTTTATTTAGAATTTCAACATGTGCTCCGACTATTTTGCCATCCTGTATATATTGATAGGGAGGAGCAAAAGGAACTACAGCAGCATTGTATGTTTTATTTGCCGCGTATGCTTTGTTTAATGCATAAGCAGCCGATGGCATTGAAAGAAGCAACAAAAGGGCTAATAACAGCATTATTATGCTTTTTCTATTGTTTATGTTCATTTTAGACCTCCCAGCTATTTGGACTTCTGATAAAGCCGGAGAAACCGTTTTCGTTCGGTAGAATCGATATAGGAGATTGAACCAATATAAGTCAGAGGCCAAGCCTCTGGTTTTATTAATTATATATCATATCCGGGAAAATGTCACTCAAATATCGGTAAATTTTACTGGCTGCGTAAAATTTACATGCTTGTAACGGCGCTTATTTGCAACAGGGGACGGTCGGAACATAGCAAAATGAGGCTTTCTGACTTATGGCATAATGTTTGCACTATAAAAGGCAAACAATTAAAATTGGAGGTCTAAAAATGGCAGGTGAAATTGCATTAAAGAGTATCGACAGGCAGCGAAAAGATTTGGAAAATCTGGCTCAGAATATATGGCTGAATCCGGAGCTGGGTTTTGAAGAAGTAAAGGCAAGCAAATGGATATCCGAGGTACTTGAAGAAAATGGGTTCGAGGTAGAGTTAGGCGTGGCAGGAATACCTACTGCAATAAAAGCCTCCTGGGGCGAAGGTCATCCCAAGATAGGTTTATTGGGTGAATATGATGCTCTGCCTGGTCTGAGCCAAAAAGTGCAGAGTACTAAGGAGCCTTTTGTTGAAGGAGCGCNNAATCTGCTGGGTGTGGCTCATTTGGGCGCCGCTATTGCAGTAAAAGAAGAGATGGAAGCAAGGGGGCTGAAAGGAACAATAGTATATTATGGGTGTCCCGCAGAAGAAGGTGGGAATGGAAAGTGTTACATGGCAAGAGAAGGAGTTTTTGATGACTTAGATATAAATGCTCATTTTCATCCCGGGCTTTGTAATACTATTGGGATTACATCTATAGCAATTT
>DPSW01000126.1:0-2332 GCA_003527145.1 Clostridiaceae bacterium
TGATTATTAATCACATAGTGCAGAAGCCCTTGACTTAAATATTTCAGAGCGGTATAATTAGAATATAGGTAAAACATTATTTACTAATAGTAAAAAGGGGTGTTTTTATGAAAACAAGAAAGCTTTTGATGATACCAGGACCAACTCCCGTTGCGAGATCGATCCAGGATCAAATGGGAAGAGAGACAGTAGCATTTGGCGATCCGGCTTNNATTTCAAAGACCTTTTGGAAGACCTGAAAGTGTTGTTCAAATGCAGCGGAGAAGCTTTTGTTGTTGCCGGCACCGGAACTATGGGCATGGAAATGGCCATTGCCAACACAACAAAGAAAGGCGACAATGTACTGATAGTATCTCACGGATTCTTCGGTGATCGCTTTATAGATCTATGCAATAGAAAAGGCCTGAATGCTGATGTGATTTCCAGCGAATGGGGCGAGACAGTACCCGTTGAGAAAATAAGAGAGAAGCTTAAAGAGAAAAAGTATGCAGCTATGACGGTTACTCATGTTGATACTTCTACAGGGGTATGTGCATCGGTTGCTGAAATAGGCAAAATGATGAAGGAATTCCCTGAGACTATGTACATAGTCGATGGAGTATGCGCTACAGCAGGAGAACCGGAATATGTGGACGAAATGGGAATCGACGTGCTTCTTACAGGCTCACAGAAAGCTTTTGGAGTGGCTCCGGGCTTGACAATGCTATGGGTAAGCCAAAAAGCCATGGATAGGCGCAAGAGCTTGGACACTATTCCGGAGTTCTATATAGATTTTGAAAAATGGCTTCCAATAATGAAGGACCCTTCCAAGTACTATGCTACCCCGGCTGTTAACCTAGTATGGGCATTGAAGGAATCTGTCAGGATCATAAAAGAAGAAGGAATAGAGAACAGATATGCAAGACATAAGAAGTATGCAGCTGCTATGCAGGATGCATTGGAAACTTTAGGATTTAAAGTTCTTGCAAAGGAAGGCTGCAGGGCCGTTACATTATCCAACTTAGTCTATCCTGAAGGAACCGATGATGCAAAATTCAGAGGACTTTTGGCAGAAGAGGGCATCATGGTGGCAGGCGGTTTAGCCGCATATGCAGGAAGAATGTTCAGACTGGGCCATATGGGCAATGTTGATAAGCATGACCTTGTATCTGTAATAGCGACTATAGAAAGAGCATTGTACAGAGCAGGTATGCCTGTAGAGCTTGGTAAAGGTGTAGGAGTAGTTCAAAAGCATTTGATGGAATAGAATATAAAAAAATAGAGACGACCTAGGTTAAATAAAAGCCTAGGTTGTTTCTATTTTTGCTTAGACAGAAAAGACTATTGGTAGAAAGTATAAATACATCTATACTCCTGCATCCCTTGGCACTGCAAATAACATTATTCCTCCTCCCACTATAAAGAGGAGCATTACGCTTAACACNNATTGACCGGTAATCTGGCTGAAGAAAGCGTAGAGGGCAGGGCCCATAATGGCGGCAAATTTACCGAATATATCATAAAAGCCGAAGAATTCATTTGCTTTTTCCTTGGGTATCATTTTGCCGAAGTACGAACGGGACAATGCTTGTATGCCGCCTTGGGAGGTAGCGACCAAAAAGGCCAGAATCCAGAATTCCACTGCCGATTTCATATTATAGGCCACAAAGCATATTATTATATACATTACGATTCCGATAAGCAGCATATTGCGGGTTCCCACTTTTTTAGCCAGCTTTCCATATATGATGGCGAAGGGAAAGGCTACTATCTGAGTCATCAAAAGTGCCAGAAGCAGCGAGTTGCTTCCAACCCCTACAGAATCTCCGTAGACCGTTGCCATGCGTATTATGGTGTTGACCCCGTCAATATAAAAGAAATATGCCAATAGAAAAATAAATACGGATTTGTATTCCTTTATATTCATGAAGGTCTTATAGAGCCTCAAAAAGCTTTTCCCTATTATATTCTCTTCACTTTCAATATAATAGAGCTGTTTTACATTTTTCAGCATGGGTACGGCAAAGACCGTCCACCACACAGCGGTAAGCATAAATGAGATCTTCACTGCAAGGCTTGAACCTATACCTATTTTGCTTCCGAAAAGTATGAGGCCTATGGATATTATAAAAGGTATGGTACTGCCACCAATATATCCGAGGGCAAAGCCGTAGGTTGAAACAAGATCCATTCTTTCTGCACTGGTGACGTCGATCAAAAATGCATCATAAAAGAGATTGGCTGCGGAGAAGCCAACTATGGTTATCATATATATTATTAGTATCAATGCCCATTGATCGGTAAAGCTCAGCGCTGCGGTGGACAAAACGCCTATGATAAAAAAGAAACGGAA
>DPSW01000126.1:2359-2576 GCA_003527145.1 Clostridiaceae bacterium
CTGAATTGGCATATCCCCAATAGGAGTCTGCCATATTAGGATTTATGCCGCCGGCTTTAGCCATAGTCTTAAAAAATATGGGAAGTATGGATGCGGTGATGACCACCGAGTATGCAGAATTGGCCCAATCATAGAATATCCAGCTTTTTTCTTCCCTGGTGAAGCTTTTAAACATATTACCCCCCCTATTATGCGTTTGATTTCATTGTAACCCAGA
>DPSW01000082.1:0-5747 GCA_003527145.1 Clostridiaceae bacterium
TTTTATATGCCAGCCACCTCTTTATCAAAATATCACCTACATAATTTATTCCTGTTTTGCATTGATTTCATCTTCAGGTTGTAATTCTGCAACAGGTTTATTTGTGCTTTCCTTAACCTTAAGCATGTTTAATTCTTCATTAAGCCTTTTTATTTTGTTGTTCAAATCATTGATCTTTATGCCATGCTTAATCCTTCTTGCTATATCAAAAGGAAGCATAATAAGAATCCCAAATAAAGCTGAAGCCAGTATTATTACGGCCTGCGACATATTAAACTTGTACCACAATATATTAATAGTAATGATTGTCGCATTCTGAATAGCAAAAAGCGCAATAAACAAAGCGAAGAACATCGAAATAACAATAATGAATTGCATGCACAGTCCCACCTTTACAATATGTTACTTATAAATAGCATAATNNAAGTTTTTACTGCAATAACTTTTAGCAGCATCTGTTGCGTTGGCTGATAACGATTGCATCCGAATCAGGAGTCATTTAAAAAAGGTAACGGGAAATGATCCGTTACCTTTAAATTTAATGAGCTGTTCTTGTCTTTGGCTTTGAATTTCCCTTTAAAATTATCCATAAAGGACCTGATATAAAAATTGAAGAATAGGTTCCGGCTAATATGCCTGCTATCAAAGGTAAAGCGAAATCTTTGATTGCCGGCACTCCAAGAATATACAGCGCCAATACCGTCAGCAATGTAGTAAGTGAAGTATTGACACTCCTGGACAAAGTCTGGTTTATACTTTCGTTAACCAGCTGAACATCATCGATCTTCTTAACATTTTTTAANNCTCTCTCTCACTCTGTCAAAGATAACAATTGTATTATTTATAGAATATCCGACTATAGTCAATATGGCTGCAATAAATGAACTGTTTACCGGGATCCTGGTGACACCATACAAAACGATCATCATAATGACATCATGTATTAATGCAATTACAGCCGCCAGCCCAAATTTCCATTCAAATCTGAAAGAAATATATATCAATATGCCGATGTTAGCTAAAACTAAAGCCCATAATGCTTGTTTTTTAAGCTCATTACCTATAGCAGGGCCTATGGTTTCAAAATTGATATTGCCGGTTGTTATGCCATACTTTTCAATGAATGAATCCAAAATTGCCTTACGATTTGCATCATCCAATGCCAGTTTTGTTCTGATGACGACTTCATCTCTTGCCTCACCGGCATATGTTACCGTTGCTTCTTTGTCATACTTATCCATTATCGCTCTTATTTCAGATACTTCAAAGGTCTTCCCGATCTTTGCCTGAATAGTTGCTCCTCCGGTAAAATCAATTCCAAAATTCAAACCGCCATTGATGAAAGTGAAGATCAAGCCTATTGCAATTATTATGATGGATATGGAGAACCATATTTTTTTGTTTTCAACAAATTTAAAATTTTTCATAAGCTTTACCCCCTATGCCCCATATAACTTTTTATTAGATAAAGCACTGATGCTGGATACCAGCTTCATCAATTGCTTAGTTACAACGATTGCAGTAAACATGCTGGCTAAGATACCGATGGATAAGGTAACCGCAAAGCCCTTTATGGGACCAGTGCCAAAGTAGAAGAGTACAACTGCTGCAATCAAAGTCGTGATGTTTGAGTCAAATATAGTCAGGAAGGCTCTTCTGAACCCGGAATCAATTGCTGCTCTCAGACTTTTGCCCAGTTTAAGTTCTTCTTTCAATCTCTCAAAGATGATCACATTGGCATCTACCGCCATACCTATAGATAATACTATACCAGCTATGCCCGGCAGCGTTAAAGTAGCTTGCAATGCAGCTAAAGCAAACAGTACTATGCAGATATACAATACCAAAGTTATATCAGCTACTAGACCAGGCAATCTATAATATAAAATCATAAATACCAATACTAGCAAAATGCCTATCCCGCCTGCGGCCAAGCTTTTATCAAAAGAGTTGGCTCCAAGTTCAGGGCCTATGCTGGTAACCTGCAATGTTTTAAGCTCTACAGGCAGAGCACCTGCTCTTATAAGCATTGCCAAGTCTGCTGCCTCTTCCATAGTCATCCTGCCGGAGATCTGGCATTTGCCATCTGTTATGGCTTCATTAACCTGGGGAGCAGAAATTACACTTTCATCAAGGTAAATAGCGATTATTTTGCCTACATTATTAGAAGTTGCTAAGGCAAATTTCTTTGCTCCTTCAGAAGTCAATTCCAATGATACCACAGGTTCTTGTATGCCTGTCTGACTTTGTGATGCATAAACTGCTTTGGCTTCCTTAATATCATTGCCCGTTAATACTGTATTACCAGCTTCATCTACAAATTTCAGCTGAGCTGTTTTTCCAATCACTTCAAGGGCTCTCTGTGTATCCTGTATTTCTGGCAAACCTATTCGTATTCTTTTTGCCCCTTGTCTTGTTATAGTAGGCTCAGTTACTCCCAGGGAGTCGATACGCTCTCTTATAGTAGCAATAGCCCTTTCTATTTTTTCATCGGTTACAGGATCGTTGGGGTTATCCTGAGCTTCAAGTACTACCTCGGCGCCCCCCCTCAAATCTAATCCCAGCTTAATAAGATTCTTTACCGGTATAACTTCATATTTCCCCAATTGAAGTCCATATGCTGCAACATAGCTTAATATACCGATCAATGCGACTATCGCCAAAAATTTTACTATGTTTTTCGAATTCATCTGTACTCCCCCTTTTAAAAGTTCACAATGGTTATTATATTACTTTTAGCTTTTGGAGTCAATGACAAAGGGAATATCAAAATAGTACAATATTTGCTTCATATAATTTTAAAGCAGTAACATAGATATCATTGTTACTGCTTTATGTAACATATTAGCTTAGCTATTTTCAACTGAGGAATTTTTCCCGATTCGTGAATTCAGCAAGTTTTCACATTTTTGATTTGCAACCGTGCATGAAGTTTTGCATGCTGATTGACATGAATTCTGGCATTCTCCGCAGCCGCCGTTTATGGCCCTTTCACCATGAGTTGTTTTGCTTATAGTCTTTATGTATTTCATATTTGGTGCCTCCTAATAGTTTTTTCCCATAAATTATAACACAATCCGCAATTTTATTAAAGTATTTAAGACATATTTACACCGACAATTCCCCCGATAAAGCCTACCAGTGAAGCCATCAAGACTTTTGCAATAAAGTACTTATCAAAAGCAGGAATCTGGCCCCATATCATGCTTATGGGAATGATGATCAATACAAATATGATGCCTATTATTATACCATACAGCCATCCTTTGCTTTTGATTTTTTTGCTGCAGTACATAGCTGCTGCTACAATGCTTATCATGGTTATAACTTGTGTAATTATAGACATTGTGTTATCTGACACGGGTGTAATTGATAATACCACAGCATATATTATTATGCATACTAATGAGATAATCAATGCAAGAAATATTGATTTTACCAATATCAATATTTTATTTTCACTTTCTTTATCATACGATTTAATAGCTTTCTTTTTAAAGCGTTGCATAGCCGCACCCCCAATAATATTTATTTTCAGTAAACATTATTCCATTTGAGGTGTTTTTATTCATAAATAAGAAAGTAACTTGAGGTATTTCAAGTTACTTTCTGTATTAAGCTTCTACTTTTTTACCGATAGCCCATCTAGCAATCTTCAGCTTGGTCTTATCTGCTCCGACTTCTATGGTAACTGCATCGTCCTTAACATTAAGAACTTTACCATAGATGCCTCCGATAGTTAATATTTCATCTCCTTCTTTGATATTACTTCTCATCTCCTGGATTTGTTTATCCTTTTTTCTTTGAGGTCTGATGAGTAGAAGATAAAATATTCCCAAGATTGCAACATACATTAAAATTGTTGAAACCCATGCTGGCATTATGCATCCCTCCTCCGCATTGTATATTCAATAAAAATGTGAAAAATCCTTCTTTTCATTTATTTTTTGTAGCCATAACTTTCAAAAAATTCTTCTCTAAAGCTTAAAAGCCTATCTTCATTTATGGCACTTCTGATATCCTTCATTAGATTCTGTAAAAATCTAAGATTATGTATGGTCGTCAAACGACCTCCTAATATCTCCCCAGCTTTGATCAAATGCCTTATATAAGCCCTTGAAAAATTCCTGCAAGTGTAGCAATCGCATTTTTCATCCAGTGGCTTTGAATCCCTGGAGTACTCAGCATTTCTAACAACAAGCTTTCCTTCCGAAGTCATAACGGTGCCATTCCTAGCTATTCTGGTCGGCAGCACACAATCAAACATGTCAATGCCCCTTATCGCACCATCTATCAAGGAGTCAGGGCTTCCTACGCCCATAAGATACCTTGGCTTATCTTTTGGCAATACCGGAACCGTATACTCCAATACTTCATTCATTTCTTCTTTAGGTTCGCCTACACTTAACCCTCCGATTGCATATCCCGGGAGATCAACATCAATGGTCATTTTGGCGCTTTCTATTCTTAGATCCTTAAAGATGCCGCCTTGTACAATTCCAAACAAGGCTTGTGTACCGGTTTTAGTATGTGCTTTTTCACATCGCTTCAGCCACCTAACAGTTCTTTCCATGGATTTTTTCGCATAGTCTTTATCGCAGGGATATGGCATACATTCATCAAATGCCATGATGATATCGGCTCCAAGTGACTCTTCGATTTCCATTACATATTCAGGCGAAAAAAAATGCTTTGAACCATCCAAATGAGATTTGAACTCGACACCCTCTTCGCTTATTTTTCGCAGCTCATTCAAGCTGAATACCTGAAAGCCTCCGCTATCTGTTAATATAGGTCTATCCCAATTCATAAAGCCATGAAGGCCTCCGAAATCCTCTATAAGCTTGTGCCCAGGTCTAATATATAAATGATATGTATTGCCAAGTATAATTTGGGCTCCAATGTCTTTTAATTCATCCGGACTCATAGCTTTAACGGTAGCTTGAGTACCGACAGGCATAAATGCTGGTGTATCAATAACACCATGGAGTGTATGAACTCTTCCCAGTCTGGCATATGTATCCTTGCTTTCTTTTATTAGCTCGTATTTTACTGCCACTAATTATTTCCCTCGCTATTCATCTATATTATCAATGAGTACTTTTTCTATTAACCCGTCTTTTATTGAAAGCACCTTGAGTTTTGCATTTCCTACTCTGTAATCTATCCCCTCATATACAGGTCTATGAGTATCTTCTGCCATCTTTGTTATTACTCCACCTATAGTATTGCCTAAATTTTCAGGTATATTTAAACCGGTAATGGTATTCGCATCATATACAGATATGGCAGCAGAAAAAACATGCCCATTTCCTTCTATTTTTATTTCCTTTGTAAAGAGATATTTTCTAATAGCAAAAACTATCGCTATAGCGACAACACCTAACGCAATGTCAAGGGTCGTATCGCTATAAATAAGCATCTTTCTCGCGATAGCATAGAGTACAACCTCAAGAACACTGGAAGTAGAATGGGACATGAGCATTATTACAAGTTCCACACCCACTACTAGCAGCAATATATGCCCTAAAAACTTCTGAAACACCAAATATGTATCGNNTATATATACTTTGCTAAATCAACCGCACTAACAATAATTGCAGCAATAATAAATAAGGCCAATATAATTTCAAGATAATATGTATATTTAATAAGCTTATTCTTAAAAAACCCCAGGTTTTTACTCACGTAATACATTCCCCCTAAAAATTATATTATTAACATCGCATCTCCAAAGCTAAAAAATC
>DPSW01000082.1:5768-5936 GCA_003527145.1 Clostridiaceae bacterium
TGTTGATTCAGGAAGGTGAAAGTTGGTTATTAATGCATCAGTACATTTAAATTTATAACCCGGATAGATAAAAATATCTGTCCAACCTTTTTTTTCACTTATAATGCCATCAGCATCGGCTGCGGACTCTATTGTCCTAGTCGATGTCGTTCCAACACAGATTATTCT
>DPSW01000044.1:0-2288 GCA_003527145.1 Clostridiaceae bacterium
GGTATACTACAAATCACGGGGAGGTGAGTGGTCTGCCCTAATTCAGAGCAAGCCGCATTTTTATATGTGTAGGACGCCTTTTCAAGCACAAATAAGTGTACCTTTGAGTACGTAACCTTATCTTTGTTTAAACAATCTCGTTTAAATACTAGGCGTTCAGTCAATGCCGTATCTCCCTATAATTCCTACGAACTTCCCAGTTCAGAAAGGAGTCCCTATGGCTTNNTGATGTCCATAAAACTTTTGTTGTAGCCTGCATCGCTTCCACCAACAAACAAGGTATTACCACCTACAACAGCCATCGCTTTTCTACCTACACGAAAGGTTTGAAAGAGCTGTTACAATGGCTGCTTGAATCTAATTGTAAGGATGTCTGCATGGAATCCACCGGCAAATATTGGATTCCAGTGTACAACATCTTGGAAAAAGATTGTTCTATCGTACTTGCACATCCTAAGTATGTTAAGGCTATCCGTGGTAAAAAAACTGACAAGAAAGATGCGAAATGGATTGCTGACCTGTTTAAGCATGATCTTGTTGCCGGTAGCTTTATGCCCCCTGCTGATATCCGCCAGCTTCGTGACCTTATGCGCTATCGTTACAAACTAACCTGCTTTATGTCCAGTGANNCAAAGGAGCTGTTGCAAATAACCTAATAGATTAATTTGCAGCAGTTCTTTTTATAATTATAGGAGAGCCTTAATTTTCTGCAAATCTAAATTATTTAAGAGTATCAGGCTGAATATAACGTAGATAGATTTAATAATAATTATAGTATGTAATAAGCATAATTATTATATTAATTAGAACTATTATGAAAAAGATTATCATTAAAGCAGTTAAAATTATATTAAAATATTTTGATTTAATTTTTAAAAATATATTAGAAATATTTTTTACAATACTGAAAAAAATTCCTATAGATAAAAATACATATGTCCTTTTAAGCATTATTTGCAAGAATTCATTTACATACAATGGTCGACGCCATACTATAAATCCAAGTATTATAAATAAGATAATTTGGCATATATAATTTATGTCTGATAGTAAAGATGATAAATCCAGGTTTTTTTTTGAATTCATTATTTTACCCCCCGTTATAAAATAAGTACGCTCTCGAAAACTCTGAGAGCCTGAGTGATATATATTTCAAGGTTCAAAATTTCTGTTTCACCCCTACTTTTTCGACATAATTATCTTCAATTTTACCAGGGGCTTTAATTGAATCCCATTCATTAGTAAAAGTATTACCGGTAAATAGATAAAAATAGCCAAAAGCCATTTAGCTAAATTTAAGAAAACCACCTCCAATTAATACTTTTTAAAATGCATAGGAAATTTTAAAAANNTAATTATACCATAAATTACATATAGAAATAAACTTAAGTGTCATGCTAAATATGCTATTTCCTATGCCATTTAAGCACATTCAGCCCTATTTGCAGCAAGGCCTTTTCCGAGGGGGCGGTAATAAGATGCTTAATCAATTAACATGGAGTTTAATAGGACTTAATATGGAATTAACAATGCTTAGCTATAATCATATATAGATGACAGGCATTAAGTATGAGNNATGATATATCTATCAGGTTTAAGATATTGATAGTCGTTATAATTTCAATTCTTATTCCGGTAGTGCTTTCCACATATACATCTCGGCACATCGTATTACAGAAAATAAGTGATGAATGGGAATCCAGGCTATCAAATGGCTTGGACTCGGCAAGGTACTATTTTGAAGATTATCAGCAAAAGGCCAAAGATAATGCCTCCATACTTTCAAGCTTCTCAGAGCTGCGCAAATATACGATGGAAGGCAATAACCTTAGCGCTTCTCAATTTTTAGTTCAGTTAACAAGCGAGCTTGGATTGGATTTCGTTATGATAGCAGATGAGAATAAGAAACTGATATCGAGAACAGATCAGCCGCTGAAATCCGGTGACGATCTTTCTGATGACTTCATGGTTAAAAGCGGTCTTGCCGGCTTTAAGGCAGTTTTAATACAACCAACGCAAAACGCCATATGCATACAGTCGGCGGCCCCCATGAAATCAGATATTGTTGCTACCGGAGTGAAGACCATAGGCACGGTAATAACACAATACAACCTTGACAAAAGATTCTTGGAGCATATAAAAAGGTTAAACGAATTGGAAGCTACATTATATCTAAAGGATAATATCGTATCTACATTTTTAGATGATAAAGCAGATGACTATAATGAGGTGAAAAACTCTCTTCAAATAGATAAGAACATAGAAGAATACCTGCTCAATGATCAAAA
>DPSW01000044.1:2297-5687 GCA_003527145.1 Clostridiaceae bacterium
GGATTATTGTCGGTAGCCGTTCCTCAGGACAACATAGTAAAAGCAAAATCCGATATGAATCTATATTTTGGGATTATAATATCTTTAGGATTGATAATAGGATTGGCTGCGGCAATATTTATATCAGGAAAAATTGTAAAGCCCGTAAAAGTACTCGTCAATGATACAAGGCTTGTTGCCAATGGAGATTTGAATTATATGTCTTCTATTAAAAGTAATGATGAAATAGGACAGCTTTCTAAAGAATTCAACAACATGGCTGTTTCTTTAAAAAGTTTAGTAAAGCAGATTATAAATACGGTAAATACGACTGCATCATCGTCTGCAATGCTGAGCCAGTATATAGATGAAGTAAGGAATATATCCGAAAGCATTGAAATAACTTCAGAGGATATAAAGTCAGGCTCTAAGGAACAGTCAAGCTACCTGGAAGAGGCTAAGGGTGAATTGGATGATGTTTTACACTCTGCTGTAGAAATATCGGATCAAACGGTGGAAATACTTGATTATACGAATAAAGCTAGGAAAATAGTTGAACAAGAAGCCGCAACATTAAGAGCGCTTAATGAGAATATGAACTTTACAAAGGATACCATCTTGAATATGGAAGCAAGGGTCGGCAGCTTTGGGACGAATTTAGAGCAAATCAAAGGTGCTACTGATCTAATAACTTCAATAGCAGCCAAAACTAAGCTTCTTGCCCTTAATGCGGCCATTGAAGCTGCAAGAGCAGGAGATGCAGGCAGAGGCTTCGGCGTTGTTGCTGCAGAGATAAGACAGCTTTCCGATGAGTCCCAAAATTCAGTAAAAAGCATTGAAGCAGTAGTCCAAGACTTGTTCTTAGAAATGAAAGCAACTGCAGAAGTGGCGGAGGAAAGCGTTGAACAATTTGAATCGAGCAATGATATAGTGATCAAAACTGAAAATTCTTTTATTAAAATCGTAGAAAGTATAAACAGAATTAATGATATGATCGGAGAAATTTCAAGAAAATCAGAGTTGCAAGCTCTTAATACAGATAGAATATCAGCATACATGAATGACATAAATGCCATATCAAAGAAAAGCTATGATCAATCTCAAACATTGTATGAAGGCTCTGTAAGCCAAACCAAAGGTTTAGTCAATGTTTCGGAAGAATTGGATGATCTATTGAAAAGCATAGAAGATTCACACGTTGCCGTTAAAAAATTTAAAATATAGCTAATAAGAAAGCTGCTCAATGTTGGTTTTCTCTTCTTCCTTCCCCCTCCTATATGAGCAGCTATTTTTTATTTCTGTCAATATATAAAAAAGTTGCTTTCCCATTTTATTTTGCATTTCTTTTTCAGGATGCTGAGCTGCCTTGACACCTCTACAGGAGATTTAAATTTATGCTTTTTATTATCAACTACAGCGATGGAAAGAGAAATAATGGGAAATTTTTCTACTGTACCATGCCTGTTTGTTGACATGATGTATCCATTATTTTTATCAGCTTCAGTGTAATAATTCTTTACTCTGTTATCGAATACCTGCATTATATCGCTGCAGGTTTTTTCAATATCATCTAAAGCGACTATAGCAACGAAGTCGTCTCCCCCAATATGTCCTATAAAGCTTTCACAAGAATTTGAACTTAAGCATTCCTTAATGATATTAGCAGTGAGCCCAATGATCCTATCCCCATTTTCAAAACCATATGTGTCATTATATGCTTTAAAATTATCCAAATCAAAATATATGATATATTTATCTTCATCCAAATCCAGAGTTTTTTTGATATTCTGTTCGATTAAGAGGTTCCCCGGCAAACCCGTTAAAGGGTTTAATTGCTTGGCAGTGTTAAGCTCCAATTGGGTTATATGCTCCAACAAGCTTTTTACAGTAGTAATTCCATAATATTTATTATTTTTTGTTATGATAATGTAATCATATAAGTTTTCCTCTCTTCTGTTTATAGCTATATTTGAAACTTGAGCAAGAGCCGTGTTGTAATCTACAATAAGAGGGCTATTATTCATGAGAAGCTTGATGGGGCGATTCATAAAAATAGCTACTCCATATTGAGTTCCCAGCTTTGAATAGAAGTCATTTCTCATTAAAAGCCCCGTGGGGACCCCATTTTCGACAATCGGCAGCCCTTGTATATCCGTATTAGCTTTGAATATGTCATTGACCGCGCTTCCTGTTGCGCATGGATTTATGGGGCTGTCGAATCTGGCTATTTCACCTATAGGTATGTTGTGCATATTATTGACATATTGATTTTGATTTTGTGCCTGCTTTTCTGTTATCATGCTCTTTACGCTGGGGCTTATTTGCAGAAATTCAGGAGAAGGTTTTTGAAGCAGATACCCCTGGCCATAATGTATGCCGAACCTGATCAAGGTGTTTAACTCATCCGGGGTTTCGATGCCTTCTGCTATAATTTTCATATTTGACGAATTTGCAAATTCCAGCAATGCCTTTACCAGGGCTTGATTCAATGCTTTTTTATCAATATTTCTGATGAGGTCCATATCAAGCTTGATGTAATGAGGATGTGTTTCGGCAAGCATCTTGAGGCCCGAATACCCTGAACCTGTATCATCTATGGCAATCCTGAAGCCTTGATTTATATAGTTGTCTATTGATTTTTTAAATGTTTTATAATCTTCTATGCATGTGCGTTCTGTTATTTCAAATATTATATTTGCAGCATTTATACCGGATTTTTCTATAAATTCCTTTGTAAATCCGCTTTTAAACTTTTCATCATTAATTATTTTGGGGTCGACATTGATGAAAAGCATTTTTGAAGGGACAATATTCTTTGCTTTTTCAAGTGCCTTCAGCCTGCAAAGATATTCAAGCTCCCAGATCATATTATGTTCTTCGGCAGCCTTAAACATCATGTCAGGT
The DNA here is from genome assembly GCA_003527145.1 of Clostridiaceae bacterium. Taxonomy (GTDB): domain Bacteria; phylum Bacillota; class Clostridia; order Lutisporales; family Lutisporaceae; genus Lutispora. Next base: position 5,181 of record DPSW01000044.1, read on the forward strand.
CTTTCCAAAGGGCTTCCTGCAGGCCCCCGGCTTAGGGCTTCATAACCTAATATGTCGCCGTTTAATAGTGATACTATTGGCTGAAATACGGTTCTTATGTTTTCTGTTCTTATTATATCTTCCAGGATTTGTTTCATTTCGCATCCCCCTATCTGTTAGAAAATATAGTATATAGTGTTCTGGGCAAATATTTTTGCAGTAATGGAAAATGCCTCTTCATTGATGAAAAGGCATTTTCAGCGTTGTAAGCCTTATATATAAAAGCACTAGAGGAAAATCTAATGCTCTATTTTTTTAATAAATCTAATGCTGATTGTGGTACATAAAATCTTCCGTTAATATATACAGCTACTTCGCCTTTTAAATCAATAGTTTTATTATCCAATTTGGCTGTGCTTTGATTTGCTTTTATAGTCAGGGTTTTTCCATTTTCATTAAGAGTCAATACATTACCGGAGATTGAAGCGCCTTTTCTTTCTGTTACATCTACAAATAATTTTTTAGTTG
>DPSW01000044.1:5736-9626 GCA_003527145.1 Clostridiaceae bacterium
TTTTTCCGGAGTGTATAGGTATACAGGCACATCTTCGCCGGTATGTCCACCTGTAGTATAACCGATATAAGCTTTTTGATTCATTATTTTGATGAGATTGCTGCTTGTCGGCTCAGTCTTGAAGATAGTGATCAAACGGTTTACCTTTGCGTTATTGTAGGTGTCTCTGTCTTTTGAAGTAATATCGGCTGGTGTATAACCGGCAGGGTTAATGCCATAAGCCTTCAAGATTTCATCAACATTTGATTTATCTTCTTTGAGNNNNAAATGCTGAATGGTGCGGAGTCATATCCTAATAAATCATAACTGCCTATAGAAATGCCGCTGTTTCCATGGTCTGTTACTGCAACAACTATTGTATTGCCATCCTTTTTAGCAAAATCAACTGCTGTTTTAAAAGCCTTATCAAAAGCCAAAGTATCGGTAACAATACCTATAGTATCATTGGCATGGGCTGCCCAGTCTATTTTGCTGCCCTCGACCATGAGGAAGAATCCATCTTTATCTTTGCTGAGCACATCGATAGCTTTTGCCGTCATTTCTGCAAGGGAAGGTTCTTCACTTGCTTTTCTGTCTATATCATAAGAAAGATTGTCTGTTGAGTTAAAAGCGTTGGAAAAGTTGCCCCAGAGCTTTGCAGCCTTTGATTTTTCCATTTCAGCTTTGTTGTTTACTATTTCATAACCCTTAGCTTTTGCTGTTTCAATAATATTCAATTCTTCCGGTTTTACTTTAGAAGCTCCTGTGCCTAATAGTACATCGATATCCTGGTTTAACATCTGCTCTGCGATTACAGCATAATTACTGCGTTTTTCTTCATGGGCGCTGAATGCTGCCGGTGTAGCATGCATAAACTCAGATGTCGCAACGAGCCCTACTGCTTTTCCTTTTAACTGTGCTGCTTCAAGCAAAGTAGCCTTTGGAGTTTTATCCGGATCAATGCCTAATACACCATTAAGGGATTTATGACCTGTTGCGTAAGCTGTTCCTGCAGGAGCTGAATCTGTAATGGGGCCCTTAGCCCAGGTGGTAGTTACAAGCCCTGTAACAAATTGATCCATGAATAATTTTTCAGAACCGTCTTCATTTCCGCTGAGTAAATATCTTGCAATAGTTGTGGCGTTGACACTCATTCCATCGGGAATAAGAAAGATTGCATTTTTAACAATGCTTGATCCTGAGGTGGGAGCTGCTGCGCTTACATTTGCTAAGCTTAGAGAAAGCAGCATTACTACTAATGTTATGACAGCAATGAATTTCTTTGTTGATTTTATCATTAATTATTTCCTCCTCATAATTTGATTTGATATCTTAAGTCAAGATTAATTCATTAATGCAAAGGAGATATTAAGACAGTGTTAAATTCAGGTAAAATTATTCTATATAAAGACTTTGATGCTATAAACTTCATTATAGAAATAAAAAAGGAGTATACGNNTTTTTAGAAAAGATATGAGTATGCTCATCAATACCTATAAGTATAAAGATTGATTAATCCCGGCAAAGAAGAATCGTGAAATAAATTAGCACTCTCAAGTATATATCATTCTTTATACCAGTCGATTTCTTTCTTCAGTAAAATTAGGAAATCTTCTGCAAATTTCTTTCTCGCATTGTATACTATTCTCCCAAATTGGGTCTTGCATTCTATCGTATTGTAATAATGGGTCTCTAATATATCAATTATTTCTTCAATAGTTTGCCCTCTTGTACCAGCACTATTAAATGCTCGTGCTAAACCATAAGAACCAACAGCTTCAATAAAATTAGAGTCGTGTACTATTTTTTCTTCAATCCTCTGTGGAGATTTGCAGTGACGTTTTAAACATTCAAAGTAAATAGTTATTTTTTCACCGGAGAGACCTAATCCAAGCAAAAAATCAACTGTGTTTCTTTTAAATTCAGAATCGGTTACTAACTTTCTGTTTAATCCATGGAAACATTGTAAAAATGCCAATAGACAAAAGTCAATATTTTCATCAACACCATAATCTATTATTTTCTTTGATGTGCTGATTATTCTTTCTATATGTTCAAAATTATGAGCCGCATCCTTTGAAGTATAATGCTCTTTTACATAATTTTTAAATGACTCTAAGTAATTATCCTTAGGCATTTGCAAATCCCCACCTTATCATGTTCTTGGATAAAAACACCAATATATATTCATTTTCTTATTATATAGTAAATTTCATGAGCAAAGAAGCCTAATCATCATGTCTGATATATTCTGATTTTAACTAAAGCCATTGCATTGAAAGCCTATGCGGCGGTGGGACTGGTACTGTGCATGGATGGCAATATTTTATTCTCTAATCGTTACAGTGGAATACTCAATAGGCTTACCGTCATAATTGGTGAATAAATCTATTATTCTTTTATAGTTATCTTTTGCGGCACCATCCATTACTACATAATGCTCTCTTAGCTGAAACAATTTCCATTCATCTTTTTCTTTTTTGAAAATATACCTTTTATAAAACCTGCTTGTGCTGTCATCTACGGGAGAATCTATAAGCACTGTTTTGCTTTCCTTTTTTGCATCTGTATATACCTTAGACACTTTGTATATTATAGGAGTTTTTATTGATAGTGCATGAATAGCTCCTACACTATGTCTCTTATCCATGCCCTCAATATATGATTGCCGGAAATAGGAGTGAAGCAATTTTTCAGCGCTTGCTTTATATTTTTCGAAATCCAATTCTTTGAGCTGTAAGGATACCAAATCCTTTTCATTGCTGATAACCGCTTCAATTATCTTATTATCTTGTTTTGTTGAGTTGGAAGTACAAGCTGATACCACNNGTATTAAAAAATGAATAATAATGAGATTCTTTTTAGCAGCTTCCTTGTTCATAAAAATCACCTCCTTTTTACGAATATGTTTCTAATTCATCTCCCATATAAATAAACAAATTGGGAGGGTGATTTGTTACAGTAATTCAATGCTCTTTTACTTATGCTTTCTTACCAGGAAACCTATATTTCCATTGATTAAGGCTATACTATCATAAGAAAACTGCGATTGTCTATGCTGTTCGTATACCAATTTTCCAGGTAGCATGCTGTTTATCTTGTTTTGAACGCCCTCTGAAAATTTATTTACTATAGAAGAATTCTTTTTCATACTTTTTTCCCAATTATTTAATCCCATCGCTGCGCTAATATTATATTATTTTTAATAGGTATAAAATAAATAATAACAGATAAATTGACCCTATAGATTTTCTGCAGGGTCAATTCATCTGTTATTTTCCGGAGTTGTTACGGTTATTCTATTATAATTATAGGTTTTCCATATACTTTATTACTTCGGCTTTTGATTTTAACTCTTCAAAATAGGAAGTAAAATATTCATTTTTCTTATTGGAAAGCAGCTCATCTTTAATCTGAGTCTTAGTCTCATCAAAGCTTAATACTTTTCTATCCTCTACTTTAATGATATGAAATCCATAGTCGGATTGCACTAAACCGCTTATTTTACCAGGCTCTAAGGAAAATGCAGCCTTCTCAAACTCAGGAACCATGTCACCGGCGCTGAAGTAGCCTAAGTCGCCGCTGTTTTCTTTTGCACTGGGGTCGATTGAAAATTCTGCAGCCAGCTTGTTGAAATCCGCACCGGATTTGGCTCTTTCCAGAATTTTTGTTGCCTCTTCCTTGCTCTCCACCAAAATATGGCTTGCCTTAACGCTTATAAAGCTGTTCTTCATAGAGTCATAGGCTGCTCTAAGTTCATTCTCAGGCACATCCATCGATTCTGTAACTTCATTGATAAAATTACTGATAACCATTCTCTTGCGGATGCTGTTTATTACATAATCTTCTGTGATGCCCTGGGCAGCGAGGTAATCCTTATATTCTTTATCTGATTCAAACATCTGCCTGAG
>DPSW01000044.1:9638-13051 GCA_003527145.1 Clostridiaceae bacterium
TAGGATCGTTTCATCGATCAAAGAGTTTAAGAGTTCCTCTTTTGCAAAATCTATATATTTTTTGCCGCTAACTTCTTTTTCCCATATTTCCGGTCCATAATTTTGCTCTTGCTGGACCTTAAATATATTAAACATATCATCGTAATAAGACTTTTTGATTTCCTGGCCTGCAGCCTTTGCTACAATAATACTATCTGCTGCCCGGGCAGTATTAACAGAACTGCAGCCGGTAAGCAGAACAGATATGGCCAGCATTGAAATAATTAACACCATGGATAGGCTTCTTTTCTTATTCAATAAATCATCTCTTTTCTTTTAAAGTAATAGTGTATTGCCAGATGTCGCATAATTAATATTATAAGCTATTTCAACTGCTATGTAAACAGTACAAGCTTGACGCAAATCGAGGTACAAGGCTTTCAATAGAATATTTCGAATACAAAGTATTTTAAAATGTATTTGATATGATATTTATGATAGAATAATAATATAACATATTGGTTGTAATAGCATAGTATTTTTCAGTAAAAGATAGGAGAGATCGCATGAACAATTTTTTGAAGAAAATGGTAGACCAAGGTTTTATGACAGAAGGTCAAGGAAATTATATAGAAGAGTCGATAATGAGAAAAGACTGCTTGATAATTTCCGGACACAGAGGCTGGGGTATCCTCCCACTTATGGCTGCTGCCGGTGCAGTTGCTAAGGGCAGCTTTAAAATCAAACAGGTGAAAGGCTTTGAAGATCTTAAGGAAGAGACAGATTATTTTCTTATAGCCGATCTTGCGGATATAGACTATGCAAAGCTCATTGCAGATGCTATCACAGCACCCAATTCTTCATTTATAGGCCTTAAAGACCCGGACCATCCCTATTCCATACTTAAAATGCTAGGAGATGTTTATAAAGCGAATGGGCCNNGTGCCAAAATAAATGATGAAAAAAAGCTTTCTAAGATAACTCAAATAACTATGAATGAAAATGGGAAATTGGCAAAGGTGGATTTCAAAGAATAAATCCACCTTTGCCCAATCGGGTTCTATAGAATTCTCATCCTGTAAGAGTTCATAGCAGTGATTCCAAGCTTATCCAAAAGCTTGGAATTAGTATAGGCACCTATAAGTGCCCCTATTCCGGGCACCATCTGCAAAAGCTTCGCAATGTCTATATAGTCCCGGTATTCTTGCTGAAACCCTCTCCAATCAAAAAGCTCTAAACTGCTGGGCAGAGTTCTGGAAAGCTCCTCCCAGTTTTCCATTTCATAAAAGATTCTATTTGCTGCAGCTTGGCTTGAAAAAGCAAGCTGAAATATTTTCAAGATATATAATCTTTCCTTGTAATCTCTGACATCAAAGCCATAGATGGATGCGACATCATATAAAAATTTGATTTTTATGCTAAGAAGCAGTGGAAAGTCTGCAAAGCCCATCAGCACTCCCCCGGCACCTGTACCTGCGCCTTCAATCATAGCGGTTTTTTTATAAAAGCTTATCTTTTCCTTGACCAGTTTTTCTCTTCCTTCAAAGGGCATAAGCATATCAGGCTTTCTGGTTGTATATTCAGACCCTGATAGCACGACCCTGACCATATTTTTTATAGCAGAAGTAAGGATTTCATGATATTTATCAGGCAGCATGCTGTTGATCTTATTTTGAACGCCCTTCGAAGCTTTATTGATTATAGAAGGCCTTTTCCTCATTCTTTTTTTCCATTCATTTAATTCTATNNCTATCCCAAACACCTGCCTTATAACAGAAAGTATAATAATACAATATCTTTTAATATTCATAAGCCTGTGGTTAGCCTGGCTTCTCTTATATTGTTGTATTATAATGATATTATAATACAAAAGTATAAATATCGGAGGATAAAAATGAGTATAGAAAGTGTAAAAAAACAATTTAAAGATGAGGGGCTTCCCCTGGAAGTAATAGAGATGGATACGAGCACGGCTACGGTGGAGCTTGCTGCTGCGGCACTTGGAGTTGAACCGGCAAGAATAGCGAAGACTATGGCATTCAGGCTCAAAGATAGGGATATATTGCTGCTGGCGAAAGGTGATGTAAAAGTAGATAACAGAAAATTTAAAGACAATTTCACTGAAAAGCCAAGATTCATCAGCTTGGATGATCTGGAAGAGGCTACGGGGCATCCGGCAGGCGGAGTATGTCCCTTCGGATTGATCAAGCCGCTGGATATCTATCTGGATGAGTCCCTTAAAGTTTTCGATTATGTATTTCCTGCCGGGGGAGGAGCAAACACTGCCGTGAAGATCAGTGTGGATTACCTGGCAGAAGTGACAAAAGGCGTATGGGTAGATGTTTGCAAATAATAAACGCCCTGCAGGCTAAGCCTGCAGGGCGAATAAATGTCCTAAAATGCAGTCCAACCGCTGTCTGCGGTTATGCACTGACCATTGACAAAGCTGGAATCATCGGAAGCCAAGAATAATGCTATAGTTGCAATCTCCATGCTTTTTCCGTTTCTCGGATTTCCGCCTATGTTTGCCATAATGACACCAATGCCTTCTTGATTTGCATTTTTCATGAAATCTCCTGTGGCAATTTCTGTTTCTACACCGCCGGGGCATATAGCATTGCATCGGATGTTCTTCTTAGCATACATGTATCCGGTATTTTTAGTCAAACCTACCACCGCATGCTTGGATGCGGTATAAGCAGCTCCGGCCCTTGCTCCGTATAAGCCGCCTATGGATGCAACGTTGATGATATTTCCGCTGCCCTGCTTCAAGAATATTTCTACTGCTTTTCTGCTGCTGTAGAAAGGTGCAAATACATTTAAATTAAAGACTTTTTCCAGCATTTCATCTTTTACATCGCCCACAGGGCTGAAATCATCCATTATACCTGCATTATTTACCAGAATGTCTAGTCTGCTGGAGTCGCTATATGCAAAGTCGATAATCTTTTCGGCGTCTTCTTTTTTCGTCAAATCTGCGCCATATGGAATTATTTTTCCTGCAAAATCTTTTGAACTGGCGGCCAATTCTTCCAGCCTTTCTACCCTTCTTGCCACAGCATAAACAGTAGCGCCTTCTTTTGCAAACAGATAGGCGATATCCCGGCCCATTCCGGCGCTTGCTCCTGTAACAACAGCGATTTTACCAGCTAATTTCATAGTACATCCTCCTAACATCGTATAAATTTTAACCAATAATGCTTATGAGTTATATTATACATGATTTCTTAAGTTTTGGAAATAGCCGNNGTTGTGCTTGGCACCGCTCAGCCCATCCAAGAGATTGCATCTGTAAATTCATCTGATTTCGTTTCCAATTGATTACAGTCACATGTTAGTATATAATATAATAAACAAAAAGATTGGTGGTGGGGATTTTTATGGCACGCCTTGCTGCAAAGACTCAACAACAAACATATGAAATAATAAACGTA
>DPSW01000403.1 GCA_003527145.1 Clostridiaceae bacterium
AGCCATTCTATGGAGCTCAGGTCAAGATGATTGGTGGGCTCATCCAGCACCAAAAAATTGGTTTCCTTGTTTATAAGCTTGCACAGCCTGACCTTGGTCTGTTCTCCACCGCTTAGGACAATCACCTTGCTTTCAATATGCTTAGTAGTAAGACCGCATTTAGCCAGGGCTGCCCTGACCTCATACTGAGTGTAAGAGGGGAATTCCGTCCAAACCTCTTCTATGCAGGTGTTATAATTTGCTTCCTTCATTTCCTGTTCAAAATAACCTATTTCTAAGTTATCACCTAATTCTATAGTTCCTGAAAGGGAAGGGATCTCACCCAATATGCTCTTCAGCAAAGTAGTCTTCCCTAAACCATTTGCGCCCATCAGAGCAATTTTTTGTCCTCTTTCAATATATAGATCCAGGGGCTTTGATAATGGCTCATTATATCCTATGATCAAATCCTCGGTGCTCAGCACGGATTTTCCCGATAACCGGCCTTTTTTGAAGTTGAACTCAGGCTTTGGCTTTTCTTTAGCCAGCTCTATTATCTCCATTTTGTCAAGCTTCTTTTGCCTTGACATCGCCATATTCCTCGTGGATACCCTTGCTTTGTTCCTGGCTACGAAATCCTTAAGCTCGGCAATCTCTTGCTGCTGATTTTTGTACGCAGCTTCCAGTTGAAGCTTTTTTGCTTCATATATCTGCTTGAAATTGTCATAATTGCCCACATATCTATCTAAGCTTTGGTTTTCCATATGATATATGATGTTTACAACACTGTTTAAAAATGGCATATCATGAGAGATCAGGATAAAAGCATTCTCATATTGCTGCAGATATCTCTTCAGCCATTCGATATGCTGCTCATCCAGGTAATTGGTAGGTTCATCTAGGAGAAGTATATCAGGTTTTTCCAGCAGGAGTTTTCCTATTAAAGCTTTTGTCCTCTGCCCTCCGCTGAGATCATTTATGTCTTTGTCAAGGCCTATATCTGTTAATCCTAGTCCTCTTCCTATTTCTTCTATCTTGGAGTCTATGACGTAGAAATCATTGTGGGTTAAAATATCCTGTATATTGCCCATATCTTCCAGAAGGGCTTCCAGCTCAGCTTCTTTCGCATCAGCCATTTTATTGCATATTTCATTCATTTCTTCTTCCAGATCAAACAGGTATTGAAAGGCTCCTCTCAGAACATTTCTCAAGGTCATACCCTTTTCTAAAACGACATGCTGGTCCAGGTATCCTACTCTTACCCTTTTAGACCATTCAATATGGCCTTCATCCGGTTCCAGCTTGTTTGTGATCATATTCATAAAAGTAGATTTTCCTTCCCCATTTGCTCCGATAAGGCCTATATGCTCGCCCTTCAATAAACGAAAAGACACATTCTTAAATATTGCTCTATCACCAAAGCCGTGGCTCAAATTTTTTACTGTTAATATGCTCATTTTTATCCCTCACATAATTCTAATAAAAACATATATCCATCATTATATATGAGAGTATGTCGCTTGCAAAGAGAAATTTCGTTTTTCGGTTTGCACTTTTTATGAATATATACGGCCATAATTCATAAAATAATTAATGACTGTTATTTTGCCTGTATGTTAAAAGGAGTGATTGATATTAAGGCTGTGATAATGGCCGGCGGAAAAGGGACCAGATTAAGGCCGCTGACTTGCGGAATTCCTAAGCCCATGGTTCCCATATTTGATAAGCCGGTCATGGAATATACAATAAAGTTACTGAAGAAAAATGGCATTGAAAGTATTGGGGTCACAGTTGCATATCTACCGCAGGNNCTTCATTATTTTATAGAAGATGCACCGTTAGGCACTGGCGGAAGCGTAAGAAATACGGGAGATTTTCTGGAGGACACATTTATAGTAATGAGCGGTGATGCTCTTACAGATTTGAATTTACATGAAGCCCTCGAGTTTCACAAAAACAAAAAGTCAAAAGCAACCCTTGTGTTGAAGAGAGAAGCGGTACCCATCGAGTATGGAGTTATAATAACCGATGATGATGGCTCTATAATACGGTTTCTGGAAAAGCCAAGCTGGGGAGAGGTTTTCAGCGATACTGTCAACACGGGAATTTATATACTTGAGCCGGAGGTGCTGGAGTATTATGAGCCCGGCGTGAATTTTGACTTCAGCAAAGATTTGTTTCCAAAGCTTCTTAGAGACAAGGTGCCCATATATGGGTATATTACCGAGGATTACTGGTGTGATATAGGTGATTTGAGCTCCTATAGACAGGTGCATTTCGATATATTGGATAGAAAGGCAAAGGTAGATTTGGATGCTGTTGAGAGCCCCCAGGGCATATGGCTTTCTTCCGGGGTTAATATAAGCAGCAGTGTAAGATTGGCTTCTCCCGCTTATATAGGGAGGGATGTTGCCATAGAGGATAATGCTCTGGTAGATTCCTACTCTGTAATATCCCAAAATTGCAGAATAGGTTCAAAGAGCAGGGTCAAAAGAAGTGTGGTATGGAAGAGTGTCGACATCGGCGAAAACTGCGGTATAAGCGGAGGTGTGATCTGCTCAGGTTCATCAATAAAAAATAATGTAAAAATCTTTGAAAATTCAGTGACAGGGGAGAATTCTATAATACTGGAAAACTGTATAATCAAGCCTGATGTGAGGATATGGCCCGGCAAGAAGATATATGAGAATACTATTGTGAATCACAATATAATATGGGGAACCAAAGCGACTAAAAATATATTCGGCTCAAGGGGCGTATCAGGGATATTGAATCAAGAAATTTCACCTGAATTTTGCTCAAGCCTGGGGTCTGCCTTTGCTGCAGCAATAGGAAAAAATGCGACGCTGGTAGTGGGAAGCGACAATAGCACTCAATCCTATATTGCTAAGAGCTCTTTTGCAGCCGGTGTTTTATCCTTGGGAGGCCAAACAATACTGCTTGATAACTCTATAGCTCCCATGAGCAGGTTTGGAGTTAACTATCATAGAGCAAACGGAGGCGTTCATATACACACCTCCAAGGCAAAGCCGTATAAAACCTATATTGAATTCTTTGATGAAAATGGAATAAATATAGGGCGAAGCAAAGAGAGAGGGGTAGAAAACCTATTAAATCAAGATGATTATGATAGATGCAAGGCTGAGGATGTAAAAACCATAATGCGGATGGAGAACTTTCAAGAGATATTTATCAGGCAAGGAGTTAACCTTATACAGAACATAGATGAAATAAGACGAAGAAATTACAAAATAATTCTTGCGTCACAATCTGAGAGCGCTTCAACCATTGCATATAAGTATTTGCAGAATTTAGGCTGCAGCGTTAGCCTGGTATGGGGCGACGCCGATAATATAAAGGAGCCGGGAATCTACAAGCATATGGCTAGATTGATATTGAGAAAAAAGGCGGATTTAGGGGTAATAATCCACGAAAATGGAGAAAATCTCATGCTGATAGATAAAACGGGCAGAGTAATAAAAGATGAAGAATATCTTCTGTTGGCAGAGTTAATAGCTATAAAAGGTTATAATGCGGAGAATCTTGTTTTTCCTCATGCTTTTCCGAGAGCTGCGGAAAAGATTGCAGAGTTTAACGGAGCCAGGATTTTTAGAACTTCTTCAAGCACAGCAGAAATAATGAGAAAGATGGTGGAACTGCAAAGCCCATCTGTTCAATTTGTTTTAAATCACAACAGCATATGGACCTTGGGCTATCTGCTTGAGTATATGAATAGGGAGAACATAGGCGTAGCCGAGCTGATGGATGAAATACCCGAATATTACTATCTAAAAAAGGAAATCAGCTGCGATTGGAAGGATAAAGGCAGGATCATCAGAGAAATTGCTTTTGGGTCAAATCTGGAAGACATAGAGCTCATTGAAGGCGTAAAGATAAACGATTCCAGGGGATGGGCGCTGCTTTTGCCCGATGGTGAAAAACCCTTATTCAATATTTACACGGAGGGCTATACAGAGGAAATGGCCAGGGAATTATCAGCGGATCTAAGTGAGAAGATAGCTGAGCTTTTAAAAAATCAGAGAGGATAACCTTGATTCCACTGCAATAACTCTAATTAATCTGTTGTCTTTACTGATAAAAGAGTGCATTGCGAAGGAGCTTAAAAAATCTTAGTTCCGGAGCTCTGTAATCGTTATCAGTTAGCA
>DPSW01000094.1:0-1331 GCA_003527145.1 Clostridiaceae bacterium
ATCGGGCAAATGTAGTTTGGATTCATGGGACAAACAAAAGGCTGCCCATATAAATTTCTCATTTTTTATCAACCTTCTTCCATAAAGAATCATTACATCATATGCAGGAACCTCATGGAAGGTTAAGGAAATATTAATAAGGTATTGAGTACTTTTTCAGGAATATCAGGCCTATCATTATGGCCGCTGCGGCTATAGGCCCCCCAAGCTGTATTCCCAGATGCCTCGCGGAGCTGTAGCCGAAAAGCCCGAAAAGCAGCGGTGTTACAAAGGAGGATAGGCCTATGACTATCTTGATCACCAGTCCTTGAGCACCAAAAAACATGCCTTCCCTTCTAAATCCCTTTTCAATGCTGTCCAGTTCAGCAATATCGGCTATCATCGCATTTGGAATAACAAATATAACTGAGAGAGGTATGCCTGCCAGGATCACTATGGCAAAAGAAATGTTAAGGGGCAGGACAACTCCGAAAAATCCTGTAAGAAAAAGAATAAGAGCAAAAAGTACAGAAGTCATCATAAGAACTTTTTTCTTTCCGTATTTAACTATAATCTTAGGAAGAAAAGGCATGCACAGCAATGCCGCAATAAAGGCACCGGCAATCATATATCCTGAATATTCGGCCGAAACCCCCAGCAATACCTCAGCTATATAAGGNNTTTATACCAAACCAAACGGAAATATAGGATATCAAATAGAATGCAAAATTTTTATTTTTTAAAGTTAGTTTTATGGATTCCAATAAGCCCATTGCAGGAAAGCTGTCCTGCAGTGATAAATCTTCTTTGACAAATATAGGAGTCAATATCAGCGACAAGAAGGCTATGGTTCCCATTACAACACCCATGATTCTGAAGCCATAAAGGTTCATAACAACACCTGAACCTGCCTCTGCCGCCATCACGCCTATTATCTGGGTGAGACCCTGCATAGTGGTAAGCTTTATTCTGTCGCTGTTTGTCTTTGATATCTCGTTGATAAGGGCTAAATAGGGAGCAACTACGATGGTGAAGAATATGAAAAACAAGCTGAGCATAGCTGTAAGGTATATAAAATTAGTTGTTGATTCATGATTTACAGGCGGGAACCAGAGCAGTATAAACGTCAATGCCAGAGGCAGAGACCCAAAAAGCACAAAGGGAATCCTTCTCCCCAATCTGCTCTTTGTTTTATCCGAATAGTATGCTACCAGAGGGTCTGATATGCCGTCAAATATCCTTGCTATTACCATGGCCAGGCCTATCATTCCAACAGGCACCAGTATTTGAAGCCCTGTTTTGTTGCCCTCCGGCGGAGTATAAAAGTATTGATACCATTTAACCGTAGTTTG
>DPSW01000094.1:1360-2660 GCA_003527145.1 Clostridiaceae bacterium
TTTTCATAATAATCCTTTTCAAACACAGGATTTATGTCACCGAAATATTCAGCCTCCTCTCTCAATCGATAAAGCTCTGCTAGGTTTATACATCCTGTAACAACTTCATCGCCTTCGTGTTTTTTTGCAATTGATACTACACCATTCTTTTTATTCGTTAAGGCTATTGGCGCAAATATACCTGCTTTTCCCGTAAAATGCAGACCAAACAACCAACCGTTCAGAGAAGGCTTTATTCCGTAAATATAAGATTCCTGCACTCTAGGCCAAATCCCTCTCATTGCTCTGTATAGATTATATTCTTCGTTATTGGCGATGGGAAGAATAGCAATATCGCATCCCAGGTTTGTGGCAATTTTGAATGTCTCATAATATGTGGCATCCATGCACACGGGACAGCATACTTTGCCAATATCTAAGGAATAGATTTCAAAGTTATTGCCTCTTTTTATCCCCAAAAGCTCCTCAAAACTTGTCAGATGAAGCTTTTTTTGGGTACCTATTATTTCGCCGCTCCGTGATATAAGAGAGCCCCCGTTATATAGGCAGTTGCCTTCTCTAATAAAATAACTTCCTGTATAGATATAGATTCCGTATTTTTTTGCCAAAAGGCACATTATTGATTCAACAGCCTCTTGTATGGGCTTTGAAACTGCATAAAAAAAGCTGTGCATCAACCCGCTGCCCCCACCCGGGTCTCCTCCTTCTGAAACGCCGGCCCTTTTGTTCAAGAATGCATTTATAGGCTTAAAGCCCGGTAAAAGCCCCAAAAGGTCAAAAAAATTGTACTCCGGAAAGGCGATGATGATGCTGCCTCTATCTGCAGCTATGGAAACAAAGCCTTCCAGCATATCTATATATTCTTCCACACTGCTTACAAGGCTAATGCTTCTTTGCACGCAAGAGACCAAAGTATCACAGTCCGGCATGTTTATCACTGATTTCTTTGATACTTTGGTAGAATCTGAATGCTTTATTATCCTGCCTTCATTCAATTTTCTTTTATACCAAAGTTCGATATAGTTATTCATAAGCTATCACCTGAAAATATCCTTATACAAATCTGTATTTAAACTCCTAAGGGTATCGAATTTTTTTACAGCTTCTTTTCTTTTTTCATTATCCAATTCAGCAGTTATAATATTATCACTATAGTTGTTGCTTTCAAATTTTATAAATCCGTTTTCCCTGTTCGTCATTTCCAGAGGTCCATGTATTATGGAGCGGCTGTAAAAATCGCTGTCAAATACTCTACCTTTAAAACCCGACTCTACACCAAAGAAAAGATTCTGTTGTACAT
>DPSW01000239.1 GCA_003527145.1 Clostridiaceae bacterium
ACAGTTTAATACACTGCCAAAGGATAAGAAGATAATAGTATATTGCTATACAGGTCAGACTGCAGGACAAACTGTAGCAGCGTTGAGACTTTTAGGATATGATGCAGTATCTTTAAATGCAGGAATGGGAACTCCTGCAACAGGAGATGCAGGCTGGATGAACAAAGGATATCCGGTAGTAAAATAGCAGGACACAAAATAAATTAGGACTCAACATGAGTCCTAATTTATTTTGTGTCTAGTATATATAGTTCAGATATGCCTTGGAAGACCAGCCTTGGATTCCATTATAGGTTCCCCATTTGTCAAAAATAGCTATATGGTCATAAGTCTTTACCAATACATCCATATGCTGAATTTCATTAAGCTTTATCGGCGTAAAATAATTGGTAAGCAGTGTGGATGTAGATTGCTTATAATCCTTGATGTTGAATACAGCTTGTACAAAACCTAAACAGTCAAGCCCGGCAGTTCCTGCTATATATCCTAAGCCTGCTTCGGAGTTTATGTTGCCTGCGAAGGCGCCCTTGCTTTTTCATATTGTCCACCTCGTACTTTGCATAATTATGTTAACATAATTATATCTAAGAAGCCTCCTTTACATTAATGTCAAAAATGTGGCAAAAGCATTGCTAAAATTAGTACAAAAGTACCATAAGGATTTGAATGTACTGGCGAATTATGTATGATAATATATAATTATGTATAATCTCTGAAAATCAATATCTGTAAGCCTTGATGGAACTATTTTTTGGATGTGATTTAATGATTCTGAAATTGATAATCTGTTTAATGGTTATTTCTGTGTTTATTTTACTTATTGGCACTGCTATTATTAAGATTTTCAACAATTTTTTGCAGATTATGGGCTATAAGCTCTCTTTGAAATTTTCTTATATTGTTGCATGTTTGATAATCTTTGCATTATCAGTTTTTGCAGGGAAAAGCATTCTATCTTATCTCTTGTGACTTGATACCGGACGAAGTGTTGTTCAAGAGGTTGACGCGGAATATTAACATTGAACGAGACTTCATTCAGTGGGAGATTCGATTCCCGCTGAATGTTAGTTGAGTCCATGCTGGACTTACCCGCTCTTTGGCATAAGGTGAATTGCCCCTCTGCGGCAAGAGAAGACAACCTGGGGTGCCCGTTGCCTATAGAGGCGGGGGACTTAGAGCGGGTTAGTTAAGTGTTAAAATAATTAATAGATTTAACAAGGGGGAAAAGTATTATGTCGAAAATAATGACAGTGCTGGAAAAATTTCGAGTAGTGGAAAAAACGGATAATGAGAAGACAGAAACTGTTAAAATCAAAGAAAGCAAAATGACGGAGCAAGTCAAGGCTCAGAAAAATGACACTAAATATCAGAACTCGGAAAACAATGCTAAAAGCACAAAACCGCCTATGCGAGAGGAGAATAAACCGGTAGTGGAAAAGGCTGCATTTGAAAAAAATAAAAACATAGAAGAGATATATTCTTCTTATGAGCTGGGCAACGGCAATGTTAATACAATATTCATGCTGGGCAACTTCATAAATGCTTTGCCGGAGAATCTGCCCTATGCAGTACGAAAGGCATCGGTTATGAATATCGTCAACGCATCGAATACAAATATTAATGTGCTCATGTCCGACGGAGAAAAAAGATTGAAGGTCCTCAATCAATTTGCCAGTGATTATAGCAATTCGGTTACAAACGTGATTTTAAAGCATAAGGAAGAAATAAAAAAATTAAAGCAGATGATAGATTATTATGAAGATGAAATTGCAGCCAAGCAAACCATGCTGGAGGAGCAGAATAATATCATTAAATATGAGACACAAAGGATAAATAACATCATCGGATTTTTTAAGAAGGAAGAATAATTATACTATCTATATAAATTTTGCCTAAAGATTTGAGGGATTCTATGGTGAATAAACCATATCAACTTACCAGAGCTGCAAAGATCACTATTATGCAATTATTTATATGCTTTGTTGGTTTGATTTTTGGCTTTATGTGGGAGATATACGATCAGAATGATAAATGGGACAAGCTTATTTATCCGGGAATCAAAGTAGCCGGTATTGATTTGAGCGGCAAGACCAAAGAAGAAGGAATAAATTTAATTAAATCCCGCTGCATAGATGCTTTGATTCAAAATGGAGTTAATGTAATTGTCAATGGCAAGACCTATATTATGGATTGTTCAAGGCTTATTTGGGGTTATGATGTTGATGGCGCCGTTGATAATGCGATTGCGGCAGGTAAAAGCTTGAGCTTTTTAAATAAATATCAGCTTATAAAGCAGGGGATGGCAAAGGAATATGATATCTCCTTTAAATATAATGACCGCTATCTCGAAGAATTTGTCGGCTTAATAGAGAGAGACATCAACACCGAGCCTGCGAATGCCGGTATAGTCATAACATATGAAGGAAATATCGAGATTATAGAAGACGTCAAGGGATATAAGCTTCAAGCTGGAAGGCTCGGAGAGCATATAAAAGAGAATATTGAATCCGGAGCTATCGGACATATTGCGATAGAAGCCCCTGTGGAGGAGGTAGAAGCTTCCGTAACTGCAGATCAGCTGCATGTTATAGATACGAAGCTGTCGTCATTCAGCACCAGCTTTGCTTCATCTTCAGCTTCCAGAATACATAATATAGAGCTGGCGGCACAAGCCATTAACGGCAGCATCCTTATGCCTGGCCAGACATTCAGTTTTAATGATTATGTGGGAGAAAGAACAAAGAAACGGGGTTATGCGGCAGCCCCTGTACTGGAGGACGGCAATTATAAGCCCGGAATAGGCGGGGGGATCTGTCAGGTATCGACTACGCTGTATAGGGCGGCTTTGGACACCGGTGCTAAAATCATCGAGAGAAGAAATCACGGCTTGCCTTCGTCATATATAGGGCTGGGCCTTGATGCAACGGTTTCCTNNATATAGACCTTAAGTTTCAAAACACTTTAGACTATCCCATATTTATTGAGGCATATGCTAAAGAGAAAAATTTAAATATCAATATATATTCGAACTCTAATCTTAGCAATAGAACCTATATCATCAGAAATGAGGTATATGCTAAGATACCGGCAGAGATTAAAATAATTGAGGATTCTGAACTGGCAAAGGGCAGTACTGTAGAAGCCAAAAAGGGTTCTGACGGCTATAAGGTTAAGGTTACAAGAGAGACCTATGAAAAGGGTATATTGGTAAATTCGGAAATCATATCAAATGACTATTATAGACCAATAAACGGAATAATTAGAAAAGGCATCAAAGATGAGATATAGAGAATAATCTTGCATAGCAGATTAAAAGGCCTATGCAAAATGGCAGCCATGTATAGCTAAGATATACATGGCTGCTATCGCTTATGAAGTTTGTGATCAAGGATTAAGGATGCTTTATAAAGCGTCCTTAATCCTTGATGAACATTACCGATGAAGCCTTGATCAAAGCGGTTATTTCGTCCCCCACATTGATATTCATGTCATCTACGGAGCTTTTAGTGATTACGCCTACAATCCTGATGCCGTTTCCCGCATCGATTTCCACCTCTGAGGTTACTATCCCGTTTATTATATTTACAACTTTTCCCTTTATTTTATTTCTGCCGCTTATTTTCATAATGAAANNGACTGCATCTCGCTGAACAATATTTCGGCATGATCCTGCTCTTCTTTCTGTATGTGCTGGAGCTGCTTCCTTATATTTGTGTCTGCCGATTCCAGCACTGCATTGTTGTAAGAGCCGGAAACATGCTTTTCTGTAGATAAAGCATCATTCAGAAGCTGAGCGTCAGTGAAGCCAAGGTTTTGGCTCACATTTGAGAAATCTCCCTTAGGGCTGTTATAGGTTCCGAATATGTTTTGATCGCTTATGTTGCTTCCCGACAGCATGCCCTTGAGGGTGTCTGCGTGTTTTTGCTCCTTAGCGGCAAGATCCGTAAACACCTGTTTTAGTTTTTGATCCTGAGCCATAGCAGCATATTGCTGATATTTTCTTATGCATAAGTATTCGGCGTTAAGATTGTCTTCTATCAAAAGTCTTTCTTTGTTGCTTAGAGCCATATATATAAACTCCCTTCAAAATATATTGTATTATTTAGTATGGCTCTTTTGCAGATTTATATTTATATAAAAGCGGAGCTATGATATAAAAATATATCATTATGCTATAAAAAATAAGTTATTTCTGTATAACTTAATGCTGCTTTTATTTGTTTGGGCTCCTTATGGGGTGTTGATGCAATTATCTGTATTATATTCTCTGGCTAAGCGGAGCTTGACATTGACGAATTCCTCTAAAGCTATCTTATCTTCCATAGAAAGCTGCTTGAATTTAATGATAGAGCTATATTCGTAATGTGTAAGCACTAATACACGTGAATTTCCCGGACCATGCTTCAAATAAGTCTCTAAAAGATTTACTATCTCATTTGCCATATCAAATTTATTTTCATTGGATATGAGGTTGTTTTTACCCCAGGATTCAAGATGTGCATATCTCCTGATTATTTCTTCAGCCGTGCCTCGCAAATAGGCTTTGAAGCTTTCTGAGCTTTCATCAAAAGCCAAATTCTCACCGGTCAATATCCACTCCATGGATGTTCTGAAGAGCTTAGCCAATTTGTATAGCATAAGCGATTCGGGAATTCTGTTTCCATTGACATAATTACTCATGGCGTTCTTTGATATTCCTGTTAATTCACAAGCTTCTTTCTGCGTTATTTTTTTTAGCTTAAGCATCAGACTTAGCCTTTCTCCAATACCTTCAAACCTATCAAGCATACTTTACACCTCCAAAATGTTCTCAATAGTAGTAAAACACGACAGTAAAAACGGGAAAACGACAACCTTTAATTGACATATTTCTCATAAGTGGTAAAATTGTAAATATACACGTATTTGTAGTAACATTTTCATGATAACATATTGGCAATGTTAAACAAACGACCTCAAGCATATCTTTCGCCTAATNNGTGCAGCGTCAATGCTGTTATATAATGATATCTTTTTAACAAATGTTCATGGTATCAAGGAGGGATAAACTGTGAGGAAAAGGAAGCTCTCAAGCCTTGGACTTATCATCAAGCACAGACTTTCAGAGCTGAATATGACTCAAAGGGAGCTTGCCCGGCTTATCGGAAGCAGTGAAGCATATCTATATCTGATAATTACGGGAGACAGGTCAGGCAATAAGTACTTGGATTCAATAGGAGAAGTGCTTAGCATAGAAGTGGAAAAAAAGCGCATATGGAGGTGAGCTGATCCAAGATCGTGAACCCAATATATGGAATTATGAAAAGATGGCTCCGAGAGGGGGACAACTATGAAGTATCTGCTGGAGGATTTGATAGAAGCTGGTGAATTTGACGATATATTTGATGAATTCTTCATCAGCACCGGTTTACCATTGGGATTGATAGATAATAAAGGCGATATGATAATTCAATCAGGGACGATAAAGGGCGAAGGCCATACCTATGCAGAATGGCTGAAAGATATCACCGTAAATATAAATGAAGGATATAGATTATACGGCTGCAGCGATGGGTCAAGCTATGCTGTATTTCCCATAAGCATGGACAGCAAATCTGCAGGATACCTTATCTCAGGGCCTTTGAATCTTACAAATTGCCAGATTTCAGAGTCCTCCAATTTATTATTAACCTTAAAAACTTTATGCCATTTAATATATGAAAAGCTCAAAAGCAAGAAGGCCAGGGTTGCCCAGGAGGCTGCTGAAAAGCAGCTTGAGATATGCACTCTCCTTGATCCTGTAACTTATCTTCCCAACAGGATGCAGTTTTTTCAAAGACTTGATATTGAAGTCGGATGCTGTAAAGCCGGAGACGCCAAGCTGGCCATATTTTCGCTTGACCTAGATAATTTTAAAGATATAAATGACGCCTTCGGTTATGAGTACGGTGATATAGTATTGAGGAAATCGGCAGAGCAACTAAGAAAAATAATAGGGAAAAGAGGTTTGGTATGCCGTTTCGGAGGGGATCAGTTTGCGGCTTTTATATCAGATGTAAAGGATGAAGAGGAGGCATTGCACATCGGTGAATCAATTGCGAGCTTGTTCAGGGGCATTATAAGAGTGGATGATTACGAGATGCTGTGCCGTGCCAGTGTAGGCATAGCGTTGTACCCTAACCACGGAAAAGAATATAAAGCTTTGATAAAGAATGCAGATACTGCCATGCAAAATGCTAAAAGCAGCGGTAAAAGTCAATGTAAGCTGTATGAAAGCACAATGGCAATTGAGATAAAGAGCAGAACATTGCTTGAAGTTGAATTGAAAAAAGCTGTTGATGAAAAGCAATTCTTGCTGCATTACCAGCCTGTATTAGATTATAAAAGCGGCAGAATTACTAAGGCTGAGGCCCTTATCCGGTGGGATCATCCCCAATGCGGCTTGATCCTTCCATCGGAATTTATCAATATTGCCGAGGAAGACGGCTTGATCATTTCTATGGGAGAATGGGTGCTCAAGACCGCTTGCGAGCAGTGCAAGACATGGCATGATAATGGGTGTCCTTTATCTGTATCGGTAAATATATCTGCGATCCAGCTTAAAAATAATTTTTTTGCGGAAAGCGTAAGAAACATTTTGAATACGACAGGGCTGGACCCCAAATACCTGGAGCTGGAAGTCACCGAAAGCGAGCTCATCAAAAGAATAGATGAGAACATAGATAAGCTCAAGGAACTGAGGAACATGGGAGTAAGGATTGCATTAGATGATTTTGGTACGGGTTATTCATCTCTGAGCTATCTTTATATGCTTCCCATAAGCGATTTAAAAATAGATAAATCATTTATTGACGAAGTATGCAGTGACAGAAGGATAGAAGCGATCATTGACGGCATAATCCTTTTAAGCAAGGGATTGGATCTGGACGTTACAGCAGAAGGGGTTGAAAAAGAAGAGCAATTCAAGCTTCTAGCCAATAAAGGCTGCGACTGTATACAGGGGTATTATATCAGCCGGCCATTGGAAGCGGGCAGACTTGAGGAGTTCTGCACAAGCAGCGGAGCCGCGAATGATTTCTCAATAGTCTTGTAGATTACAAAAAATATTAATATTTTCCGATATTTACAAATAACAGTTGCATATTGTGAATATTGATGTTATACTTAGTTAGAAATGCAGCGTGGTTTGCATTTTAAAGATTAAAACGATTAACGACATTTCTCTTTTGGGGCGTTGAGTCGATCAGTTTTAACTTTTAAAAATGAAAAAGGAGGAATGTTGAAATGGCAGATAAGAATTTAACTTGCAAAGACTGCGGAAAAGAATTTGTATTCACAGAGGGCGAGCAAGATTTCTACAAGGAAAAGGGTTTTGAAAATGAACCTCAAAGATGTCCTGATTGCAGAAGAGCAAAAAAGCAGCAGAACAATAACAGAGGATTTAGAAGATAATTCTATATTAGCAGCCAAACCCTATAAGAATTAATTCTTATAGGGTTTTTGTGTTGTAATTAATATAATCTACAATGCAAATAATAGAAATAGTAAGGAAATGGGATGTACTGCTGCTGCGCAGGGTATTCCTTGCTATAAAATGTCCCGAATAAAACTAGAAAGAAGGAATTTAATGAAAAATGTGAAATTCGCCGATTTAGGACTAAGTGATAAGATACTTAAGGCGATAGATNNCGTAATACCCATAGTTTTGGAAGGCTTTGATGTGATAGGTCAGGCTCAAACGGGAACAGGCAAAACCTTAGCCTTTGGAGCGCCTATTTTGAACAAGCTGGACAGGTCGGAAGGGAAGATAAATACTATTATTCTCACTCCTACGAGAGAGCTTGCCATACAGGTAAATGATGAGCTGAACCGCATCGCCAGATTTACAAAGGTAAAGCTGCTGCCGGTATACGGAGGCCAGCCCATAGATCGACAGATAAGCGCGCTCAGGAGAGGCATAGACATAGTGGTAGGAACTCCGGGAAGAGTTCTTGACCTTATCGGCAGAAATGTGATCGATCTCAGCCGCATAAAGTTTTTGGTCCTTGATGAAGCTGATGAAATGTTGGATATGGGATTTATAGACGATATTGAAGAAATTGTAAAAAATTGTAGCAAGGACAGGCAGACCATGCTCTTTTCTGCCACTATGCCCGATGAAATAAGGCAGCTTTCCAGAAAATATATGTCTGACGATACGAAGCATATTTCCATAGTGAAGAATGCCATGACAGTGGCGACAGTATCACAGTTCTATTATGAGGTAAAGCAAAAAGACAGGTTTGAATCCCTGTGCAGGATATTGGATGTGGATGAACCCTCAAGCGCTATTATATTTTGCAAAACCAAAAAAGGCGTAGATGAGCTGGTGGAAGCATTGGACGTAAGGGGGTATAATGCTGAGGGAATGCATGGAGATATGAGCCAGAGCCAAAGGATGAGCACTTTGAGAAAGTTCAAGGAAGGCAATTTGGATTTTTTGGTGGCAACAGATGTAGCAGCAAGAGGGATTGACGTAGAGAATGTATCTCATGTAATAAATTATGATCTGCCTCAGGATACGGAATCCTATGTCCACAGGATAGGCAGGACCGGCAGGGCCAACAGGGAAGGAACCGCATATACTCTGGTGACTTCCAGGGAATATTATATATTGAAGCAGATAGAGAAGGCAACAAGAAGCAAGATCAGGAGAAAAGAAGTCCCCTCCATCGATGAAATATTCCTCACAAAGTATAAGAGCGCCGTAGCAAGAGTTAAGGAAGTCATAGAAAAGGAAGAACACAAGAGATTTGTGTCTTTGGCAACAGAATTGGATGAGGAGTACAATCTGGTCGATGTGGCGGCGGCCTTAATAAGCATGGTGCTTGAAAAAGAACTGGGTTCAAATTACGCAGAAAACTCTATAGGCTCTTCAAGCAGCTATGTAAGACTGTTCTTGAGCATAGGCAGGATGGATAAAATAAATCCCAAAGCTTTGCTCCAGTTCTTCAGCGACCAGGCTGACACAGACAAGGAAGACATCGGGGATATAGACATTATGGAGAAATTTACCTTTGTCAATGCTACTGAGGAAGCTGCAAAGGCTATAATCAAGCATTGCTCAGGCAAGAGGCTGATGGGCAGAAGGGTAAATATCGAAATATCCAGACCAAGATAGAAGCAGGGGAAGATCATTCTACCCCTGCTGCTTCGCTAAGCAAATTTTTGAAAATCTGCTTAACAGGCAGTATTTCCTTAATTTTATATACAAGCTCTCCGGCAAACATCAGGGCTTCCTCAGGGTTGCCTCTGTCGCAGGCGTTGAGGAGAGCTTTCATTATGCAAAAATTATGGTTGCAGCGTTTAAGGCATGCAAAACACTCATGGGTACCTTTTGATGCTCCGCTTTCAATCCGCTTATAAAACCCGTTTCTTATGCATTGACCGGGCAAACCTACAGGGCTGCTTATGTGGACCACATCCTCCTTGTTTGCCCTGACATACATATCCTTCATTTCCTTCGAAGCAGCGGATTCCTGGCTGGCGGCAAAACGGGTCCCCATTTGGACTCCGCTGGCCCCAAGCTTTATTGCACCGGCAATATCTTTTCCGTCGATTATACCTCCTGCGGCTATCACAGGGATTTTTACCTCTTTGCAAACTTCCCGGAGTATCTCTTTCATAGGCCTGTCTGTGCCCAGATGCCCGCCTGCTTCTTTGCCTTCAACAACTACCGCGGCGGCTCCAAGCTTTTCCGCCATTGCGGCCAGCTTTGCGGAGGAAACAATGGGGATTACGGGAGTATCATATTCCTTGCCCCAGGAAAACATGTCTCTGGAAAAACCTGCTCCCGATATGAAAAGATCGATACCTTCCTTCATGGCAGCTCTGACCATGTCTGCGAATTCTCTCACTGCGAACAGCACATTGACGCCTATTACTCCCTTTGTCATTTTTCTTGCCATGCGTATTTCACTTATGAGCTCATCCATGCTCATGCCCGTGCCTGCTATGATGCCTATGCCACCTTCATTTGCCACTGCTGCTGCAAGGCGGGCTGTAGATATTCTTACGGCCATTCCACCCTGGATTATAGGAACGGACACGGTAATATTGCCTATCTTTAACTCCCTTAAAATCATCTGCTCTTCTCCTATTCTTAGCACCTGGTGCTATATGCTGATACTATTATATCATGATAAGCGGAAGGCAACAATTGATTTTTTCAGGCTGAGTGAAAATTGAGGCTAAAACCGTAATAGTTGTTACGGTTTTTATTTTTCCAATTGTTTATAATAAAACCATAAAGTATTAAGGAGGAATTAAAAATGACTAATAAAACCTTTCAATTGGAGACGTTGACATGCCCAAGCTGCGCATCAAAAATAGAAGCGGTGGTAAAAAGGATAAAAGGCATAAATGAGGTTGAGGTACTCTTTTCTTCCAGCAAGGTTAAGGTATCCTTCGATGAAGGAGCAGCAGGCGAAGGCGAAATAAAAAAGACAATAGAAGCCCTGGGCTTTGATGTCTTAGGCGTGAAATAAAGGTGCTCCTGCAATGATTAAGATAAGCAGAGGGCAGAGGGTTTTGATTTCAGGACTTCTGATCTTATTGTCCTTTGCTCTCAAATATCTCATTTCTGATCCTGTCTGGAAAGATGCTTTGATGATTATGGCTGCCTTGATTGCAGGATATCCTATAGCCCTGAATGCCTTCAGAGCTGTCAGATTCAAAATAGTAGGCATTGATGCCCTGGTGACCCTTGCAGTTGCCGGAGCGCTCATAATAGGCGAATATTGGGAAGCGGCGGCAGTTACCTTCCTGTTCATGTTCGGTGCATACCTGGAAGGCAAAACCCTGGAAAAGACCAGATCCGCTATAAAAGCGCTGCTGGATTTGGCGCCTAATACAGCTAAAGTCATAAGAGAAGGGACAGAAATAGAAATACCTGCCGAGGAAGTGATGAAGGGCGAGATAGTGATAATAAGGCCGGGAGAAAAAATACCTGTAGACGGCACGGTGGTGGAAGGAAGCTCCTATGTGAATCAGGCAGCCATAACAGGAGAATCTATACCCGTGAGCAGAGGCGAGGATGAAACGGTTTTCTCCGGGACAGTCATAGAATCCGGATATATAAAGGTGAAAGCGGACAGAGTGGGAGAGGATACCACCTTTTCAAGGATACTTCAGATGGTGGAGGAAGCTCAGGATAAAAAGGCAAAGACCCAAAAATTTCTTGAGGTTTTCTCCAAATATTATACTCCCGGCATTATAGTCTTGGCAGCATTGGTATTTATGATCACAAGAGACATAGAGTTGGCCCTTACGCTATTGGTCATAGCCTGTCCCGGAGCCCTGGTAATATCAACACCCGTATCCATTGTAGCAGGCATAGGCAACGGAGCAAAGCACGGCGTGCTGATGAAGGGCGGAGAGATCATCGAGAAGCTGGGAACTGTAAAAGTATTGGCCTTTGACAAAACGGGGACTTTGACCATTGGCAAGCCGAAGGTCACAAAAATAAAGGCCTTTGAGGGGGAAGAGGAGGGGCTCTTAAGGGTAACTGCCATTGCGGAAGGATATTCGGAGCATCCTCTGGCAAAAGCTATACTGGAAGAAGCAAGCAGGAGACTTAACGATGATCTTCCCGCTCCTGAGGATTCGGAAATAATAGCCGGTCACGGCCTTAAAGCAAAGATAGAAGAAAGAACAATCCTGGTGGGAAACCGGAAGCTGATGGAAGAAAACAGCATAGATATTTCCGATGAAATTGAAGACTATATAAGAGGAGAAGAGGCCCTGGGGCAGACTGCAGTCATAACAGCAGAGCCGGGCAAGATATTAGGTGTGATATCCATATCTGATGATATCAGAGAGGGAGCCGACAGGCTGATCAAAAAGCTTAAGGATAAGGGGATCAAGAGGATAGTAATGCTCACGGGAGACAATAGGAGAGCTGCATCAGCCATAGCAAAGAAGCTGAATCTGGATGATTATTATGCAGAATTGCTGCCGGAGGGCAAGGTTCAAATGCTGAAAAGGCTTCAGGAGGAGTATGGAATCACAGCAATGGTTGGAGACGGTGTCAATGATGCGCCGGCATTGGCCTCCGCAGATCTGGGGATTGCCATGGGCGGAGCAGGTTCTGATGTGGCTATGGAAACCGCAGACGTGGTGCTCATGTCGGCTGAGCTGAAAAAGCTTTCTTATGCTATAGGCTTGAGCAGGGCCACCGTCATCAATATGAAGCAGAATATTTATTTTGCTATAGCAGTGGTCATAACGCTGATCGCAGGAGTTCTGCTGAAGATGGTATTTTTATCCTCGGGCATGCTGATACACGAGGTATCCGTACTGCTGGTCATAATAAATGCCATAAGGCTCCTGGGATACGGCAAAGAGGAACTGGGCAAATTATAGAGCGCCCTTGCATGCAGGGGCTCTTTTCCCTTTTTTGTCTAGAAACTTGAAGGGAAATCCATTTATGTGTAGAAATATGTATTTAGATCATAATCATTGAGGAGGTATTCATAGTGAGCAAGCTGAACCTTAAAGAAATGGGCTTTGCAACAAAAGCCATACATGGAGGCCATGCAGACAATGCAGCAGGAGCGTTAGCTACACCAATTTATCAATCCTCAACCTTTGCATTTGATACGGCAGAACAGGGAGGGAGAAGATTTGCCCTGGAAGAGGGCGGGTACATATATACCAGACTCGGCAACCCAAACAACACTGAATTGGAAGAAAAGATAGCGCTTTTGGAAGGCGCGGAAGCGGCCATGTCAATGTCTTCCGGTATGGGAGCTATAACCTCGGCTCTATGGACCGCATTAAAGGCCGGAGACCATATAGTGGCGGCGGAGACCCTATATGGCTGCACCTTTGCATACTTAAACCATGGCATAAGCCGCTATGGTGTACAGGTCACCTTTGTAAACACCAATGAACCGGAAAATGTCCGGGAAGCCATGAGACCAAATACTAAAGTTGTTTATCTGGAATCACCTGCAAACCCGACTATGGATATCGCCGACGTTGAAACCATAAGTAAAATAGCTCATGAAACGGAAGGATGCCTGGTATTCGTAGACAATACCTATTGCACACCATATATTCAAAAACCCCTTGAGCTTGGTGCGGATGTAGTGCTGCATTCCGCCACAAAATATCTGAACGGCCATGGGGATGTTATAGCCGGAGCAGTGGCCGGCAAGAAGGAATTTATAGATCAGGTAAGGCTCTTTGGAGTGAAGGATATGACCGGCTCCGTTTTAGGTCCCTTTGAAGCATACCTGATATGCCGCGGTATTAAAACCCTGGAGATCAGGATGGAGAGACATTGCGAAAATGCGATGAAGGTAGCTGCGTTCTTGGAGCAGCATCCAGCAGTTGATAAGATATACTATCCGGGACTTAAAAGCTTTCCTCAATATGAGCTGGCGAAAAAGCAGATGAAGCTGCCGGGAGCCATGATAGCCTTTGAGATAAAGGGCGGAGTGGAAGAAGGCAAGAAGCTGATGAACAATGTGAAGCTGTGTACCCTGGCAGTGAGCCTGGGTGATGCAGAGACATTGATCCAGCATCCCGCTTCAATGACACATTCGCCTTATTCGCCGGAGGA
>DPSW01000363.1 GCA_003527145.1 Clostridiaceae bacterium
GTAGAGTTTACAAAAGAGGACATAAAAAGCGAGGAATAAATTTACTTTACATAGTATGATTTTTACAAGGAGGTGGAGAAATGGAGTGGCTAAAAAAGTTAAGCAACGCTATTGATTATATCGAAAAGAACTTGGATAACGAGATCTCATGTGAGGAAGCAGCAAAAATAGCGTGTTGCTCGCCTTATTATTTCGGACGTATGTTTACCTATGTAGCCGGTATTCCGTTGTCTGAATATATCCGCCGCCGGAGAATGACACAGGCTGCCTTTGAATTGCAATCCACAGATACAAAGGTACTGGATGTTGCACTTAAATACGGATACAATTCCCCGACATCTTTTAACCGGGCGTTTCAGAGCGTTCATGGAATTTCTCCCTCTGCTGCCAAATCTCAAGGGTGTGTGCTTCATGCATATCCCTCCATTAAATTTTCCGTTAAAGTTACAGGAGGTGATGCTATGCCATATCGTATGGAAGAAAAAGAGTCTATGAGGATTGTAGGTATACGCATTCCATTAACAGAGGACATGGAGGAAAACCAAAAACTGGTTCCGCCTTTTTGGAACAGAGCATTACAGGATAACCGATTCACAGAAGTCTGCGAACTGTCTAATAAAAATCCGGATGCAGTGCTGGGTGTTACTGTTTATCAAAATCCGGATGAGATTTATTATTATATTGCAGCTGCGACGGATCAGCCCGTTCCTGCAGGAATGTCTGAATATGAAATCCCGGCAGCAACATGGGTGATATTTGAAAGTGACGGACATTTCAAAGAATCCATTCAAAATATCTTCAGACGTTTTCTTACAGAATGGCTTCCGTTTTCAGGGTATGCTTACGCAGAACTGCCGGACGTAGAAGTGTATCCCATCAGTAAAGAAAAACCACAAGAGGGGCATTCCGAAGTATGGATTGCTATAAAAAAGGAAAAGGGGAATTAAAAAATGGAATACCAAATTGAAATCAGAGATATTGAACCGATTCGAGTTGCTTTTCTGAGATACAAGGGAATTGCAGCAGAGGCCAACAAGGTTTTTCCCAGTGTTTTTCAGTCTATTAAAGGAAAGACAAGCGGCGCGCCATTTTTTTGCTATTATGTGATGAATCCTGAAACAAAAATGGGTGAAATGGACCTGTGCGTACCAACTGAGGAAACACCCGTCAAAAATGGAATTGAAATAAAAGAATTTCCTCCTATTAAAGCAATCAGCGTTACACATACTGGTTCTTATGAGACCCTGCATAATGCTTATACAGCAATTGACCGATATGCGGCTCAACATAATCTCCAGCTTAGGCTGCCATTTAGAGAGGTTTTCATCAAAGGACCCGGAATGTTCCTGAAAGGGAACCCCGCCCAATATGTTACGGAAGTTCTATTCCCTATTAAGGAGGAATAATATGCTCGCTATTCGAACCNNAACGGCGTACAGGCATTAAATGGCTTGAACGTAACAGTCAAGAAAGGAGAAATTTTCTCACTTTTAGGACAAAATGGTGCGGGAAAATCAACGCTTATTAATATACTGACCACTTATCTGGCTCCTACCTCCGGTCTTGTTACCATGTTTGGAAAAGACATTTACAGGGAAGCGCCCGAAATTCGCACACAAATATCCTGCGTGGCACAGCGGACCTCCATTGATACGCATTTGTCCCTTACGGAAAATATGATGTTTCAAAGCAAGCTCTACAAGGTGCCGAAAGCCGAAGCAAGAAAGCGGATGGAAACCTTGATTGCCTGCTTTGGATTNNACCCTGTCTCCTCTTATTCCGGGGGAATAAAAAGACGGCTTGATATTGCACTGAATATGATGTCAAATCCAAAAGTATTATTCTTGGACGAGCCAACCGTCGGTATGGACATTCAATCCCGCACGGCAATGTGGGACATGATGAAAAAAATCAGAAATGATTTTGGAACCACGATTTTTTTGACAACCCATTATTTAGAGGAAGCTGACCGATTAAGTGATACCATATGCATTATGAAGAATGGGAAAGATATACTTCAAGGTACTCCTCATGCTCTCAGAGAATACTTGCGACAAGACATGCTGAAAATAAGCTTTGCATCAAAAGAACAAGCTCAAAACTGTTTTGAGTCATTAAAAAGTGTTGTAGATCTGAAAGAATCTGACTTGCGCCGTGATAAAATTATTGCCGGTTTAAAAAACGGGCATAACGATTTAGAAAAAGCGAATTGGTGGCTGCTGGAGCATGCTATTCCTTTCTTGGGGATAGAAATTATGCAGCCTACTTTGGAAGACGTTTTTATCAGGCTAACCGGTGAAGATGGTAAGGAGGCGTGCTGATGGATGTTTTTACTCTACTTCAGCGAAATATTAAGTGGCGCTTTCACAACGCTTTTACTATTGTAATGACAATTCTGCAGCCTATACTTTGGCTGGTTTTATATAGCGCTGTTGCCGGACAGTCCATGCAGGGTATTGGAATTGAAAACTATACGGCCTTTATTCTTCCTGGGCTTGTTGTACTTGTAAGTTTTGGAGCTTGCAGCAGCAGCGGTATCATGAATTATCTGATGAAAACCGATGGGAGTTTTTACAGGGTGTTGATTGCCCCGGTTCAAAGAAGCTCAATTGTACTGGGTCAAGTATTAGAAGCAGTATTATGTACTTTTATTGAAGCTGCTATTATGTGCATTGTCAGTCTGTTATTTTCTGTAAAAATTGCTTCTGGGTTTATAGGAGCGCTCCTAATTGCTTTGTTGATATTTATGACAGCATTTTTTATAGCAGGACTTACTTATGCGATTAGCCTTTGCCTTCCTAATGAGGTCATTTACGAAACCGTGATGAACGCAATTGTCCTGCCAATCTTCTTTCTAAGCACGGCATTATTTCCGGCAGACAGATTANNAAACCCGTTTACTCAAGTAATTAATGTGTTAAGAGATTTGATTTTACATGGAAATATTGCTGTCCGCGATGTTACATTTGTATTTCTTTTACTTGCGGTTATGTGCAGTATTAGTTTTTCATGGGCATTGCACAGACTAAAAAAGGAAACAAGCTTATAACCATAGACCTTTTACTCAGTTTAGGGTTGGATGGTAATCAACAATAGATAATATTAGCGTTGGGACTATTTATTCAGGACTTGTAAGAACTGAGTAAGTAATAAAGTCGGTAGAATTTTTTGACTTGTCTAATTCTGAATCAACAGAATTTATTGAATCGAAAATTGACGCTTTTGTATCCGCAAGTCACGTTGAGAGTATAATTCTGATGACGTATTGGGGTTAAAATGAAGAGGAGTCAACCACAAGATATTGTGGTTTTGAAACAAAAATTGGGCTTAAAAGCATTATCGCATGATAATGCTTTTTCTATTGACACATATTACAGTTAGTGATATAGTTATTACAGTAACCGTAATAACTATACAGGAGGGGAAATGATGAGAGACAACGCAAAAGGCGGTGCTTTAACAGAAGTAACTTTTTTTATATTGCTGTCTTTATATACTCCAAGTCATGGATATGGAATTATGAAATTTGTAGAAGATAAAACACAAGGCCGTTTAATTTTGGGAGCAGGTTCGCTCTACGGTGCGATAAACACCTTGCAGGAACGGAATTGGATAATGCCTGTTGACGACGGAAGCGGCAGAAAAAAAGAATATGTTATTACAGAGATTGGTAAGGAAATAGCAGAAGCAGAGATGAAAAGACTAAAAAGCTTAATCAATATAGCGGAAGAAATTATTGGGGGACAAGAACAATGAAAAAATGTTATCGTTTTTTTGGCGGATTTTTGGATACTCAGGAAAACTGGTTAAATCAAATGGCACAAAAAGGGTATCGACTAATAAAAACAGGGAAAATGACTTATGATTTTGAAGAGTGCCAGCCTGGTGAATATCAATATGCTATTGAGTTTGTTGCTCAACAGAGTTTTAAAAAAGAAAGAGAATATAGGGCTTTTTTAGAGGAACTCGGTTATAAAGTGTTCTATAAAAATGCCAATCTCAATTTTTCAGCAATCAAATTGAGATGGAGACCATATGGCAGCGGTATGGGGCAGATTTCCACTAAACCCGGGAACTATAATAAAGAATTATTTATTGTTGAAAAAAGGAATACCGGCAAACCTTTCGAGCTGCATACCACAAATTCCGATAAATCCAATTATTACAAGTCCTTAAGAAACGCGTGGCTGGTAACTGTCGTTATGCTTTTAACCTTCGTTGCTTGGCAATTTATTGATAAAGGGTTTATTTCCAAGGGGGTAATTGCATTTGGCATTTTGGGAATATTATGTTCCATACCGACGATAAGATATCAGAAGAGGATCTCGGCCTATTCAGTTCGTGCAAACATTGAAGAATAGCTGCTGTCATCCTTATGCTCACGGTACTGATGGCGGCTGACGGTATGAGCAGAAATCGGATATTGTTTATATCAGGCCTAAGGTCAGCCGTTATTATACTTGGTGTACTCATAATCAATATGATGATATACTCAAGGCCATCGAGGCATGGACGGCAATATCATTTGATGAAAATCGGGAATATGCTTACATACTGCCATTCATAGGTCTAATCATTGAGACAAAAGGTGGTTTGCTGAGATAAATACAGTTATTTTAATCAATCAGAATCATTCATCTTTCTAAAGGTACTGGAAATCCAAATTACAAAATAAAGTAATAGGACTTGTTCATATACTTAACATCATATTTCTTGCATAGCTTTCTTAAATGGCCCTTTATCTTATCCTTGTTTTCCACAGGCTCTCTTAAAAGGTTATTAAAAATTTCCTTTTCCTTTTCTGTTGCTCTATTCTTTACATATCCGTATACATGATGGGCAGTGTTTACAAAACTTCCCTCTTGAAAGGGCATGCTCAGGCATTCATCCATGTAAATGTAAACCTCAGATATTGGGATATTTGAATTTATGAGATTGCTACATTGTTTACAAAAGGAATAGTTTTTCTCCATTATAGAGTATTTGTACTTTGCCCACTGATCTGTTCTTTTTGAGACGGGCAGAATCTCATCTAAGGAGTATATGCATTTTATTGCCGATATTTCCTTATCTTTGACTTCTAGCATTACATCCGCTTCAATACCTTTGATGCTTTCCATGTAATTCAAAAAATTTTCTGTTACTACGGACTTTGAGTGGGCTCCCCCTTTTTTCACCGTATCCTGATCCGAATAATGAAGGGTGACCCTTCCGTCATCTTCTTTCCAAGTATCTTTAACACATGAGATGATATTCTTCCATTTAAGGCCGCAGGGATTGAGTTTATGATGGAGGTTGTCAAAGACAGCAGGAATTTTAAGAGGGTTACAAATCTCAAGAATATCCTCAATGGTGTAGCTCTTATCATCATTCTCTATTACAAGCCTCTTCTGGGCGGAAGGAGAAAGCCTTTGAAAGTTTTCAACAAACCTCTTGATAGCGAAATTCTTGTCTTCGTATACACCACCAACATGGAGTACTAGCTTGTTTGTGTAGTCAACATTAAGTGCATCTAAAAATCTGCAGTGATACTCCAGATCTGCAAGACTCTTTTGAAGTACCTCTTTCTTCGGGGAGTTAAGGACAGTATATTGACCGGGATGCATGGATATCCTGATCTTGTTCTCCCTGATAAAGACACCGATTTTTGAAAGCTCTTCTCTAAAAATCTCCCACCAAGCTATTTTATTTATTGAATGGCTACCAAAGGGGATTATGTCGGAGCTTATTCGAAAAAGGTATATATTACTATCAACGTTCCATCTGAGTATGTTCATTAAATCATTTAAATTGTCCATAACACACTTCTTAAAAACTTCCTCCTTAAAATTCTTAAGAAGAAAGCTTCTAGAGGTTCTATAAGGTATGGAAATGGGAGTACAGGCATAACCGATCCGACCATTGGTGATCAATTAAATTCCTCCCTGCTCTATTGCCCTGCTTACATCTTCAAGGCTTAAACCATAAAAATCTGCTCCGGTCTCTCCACAAGGGTCCTTGCAGTTTAAAAAGGCTAAACCGCCTACTATTATCCTTGGAACTTTATTATCAAAGTAGTTTCTAAGTGCTGCTATGGTATTCTTTGCAGCTTCTATATGATAGGGCATGGTAACAGAAAAGGCTATTATATTCGGTTTAATAATTTCAATAGCTTTAATAATACTCAAAACAGGTACATTAGAGCCAATATAGGTTACCTCCCGGCCCTCTAACTCAAGAAGGTCGGCTATCATCTTAAGGCCAATGTTATGCATTTCGGGACCTGGAGTGAGGGCTAGCACTGAGTGGGACTCGTTCTTGTTTTTTCTCTCCCTAACCTTCAGTTCCCTCATAATATCCATTACTACCTCAGAAATATAATGCTCCTTCCAAACATCTATATTGCCCCTTTCCCAAAGTACGCCAACTTCCTTAAGTGCTCTGCCGAGAATCCCAAAATAAATATCTCTTATATTAACTTTACTTTCACGAAGATTATATATAAGTCTCTCTGCCTCCTTACGGTCTCCCTCAATGAGAAGGCGCAAGAATATTCTGCAGGCTTCATCAAGGGATTTAAAAGCCATAATCTTTGTATTAATTTCCTTTTTAGAGAGGCTATCTATATCTCTTCCTAAAAGGTAATCCAAAGTAACCTCAAAGAGGCTTGCAATCTTAGCTAGTTTTTCTGTGTCTGGCACCCTGATGCCTTTCTCATAGTTGGACACAGTGGCTTGACCCACACCAAGGAGGTCCGCAAATTCTCTTTGAGTGTATCCATTTAATTTTCTCAGGGATTTTATTTGCATCGAAAGTTCTATGTTCATTTTACACCTCTTTTCAAGATATAATGTATCACAGAAC
>DPSW01000343.1:0-3304 GCA_003527145.1 Clostridiaceae bacterium
TTTGGGAAAAGGTCTGGAGTAGAATTGAGCACAATAATATAAATGAGTAGAGGTTTTGCATTGCAAAACCTCTACTCATTTATATTATTGTGCTCAATTCTACTCCAGACCTTTTCCCAAATTTCTTTATGTACATGCTTTGATTCTTTTTCTCCATTTACTACAATATAATTATATTTATCTGCTAAATATAGGTAAGATTGCTTTACTTTATCCAAAAAGCTATAGTCTCTTTCGTATACATCTCTTCTTTCTTCATGTTTTCTGGTACTTGAAGTCTGTGAAGATATATCTATCAATACAACTAAGTCCGGTTGGGGCAGTTTGCTTTCCAATTCAAGCATCCAGTTCAGTTCCAGATCGTTTGCCAAGCCATATGCAAGACCTGATGGAATATATCTGTCTACAACTAAAAAATCACTTTGCTCCAAGATATTTAGAATGGATTCGGCTTTTTCATAGCGATTTGCAGCATAGAGCAACTGCCTGACCTGAGGACTGAAATTCCTTCGGCCTTCCAGAAAAAGCTGAATCTCTTTTCCCAAAGGAGTATCAACATCGTGAAAATGCATATATTCAGCCTTATAGCCTAATTCTCTGAGCTTTTTTACAAACAACCTTGACTGAGTTCCTTTTCCTGATTGATCCATACCTTCAAATACGATTAATATCCCTTTACTCTTCAATTTATCCTCCATCACATGTCAATTATAAGTCAATTTTTTCAATAATATGAAATATCAATTTTTTAACCTTGCTGTTATTCTCATTGAATACCCTAAAGACCTCTTCTTCAGTAACAGGCTTAATATCTTCATCGCCTTCAAGTCCCGCATCATAGTCTGTTATCAGAGCAATGTTTATGTAGGGAATATCTAACTCCTTTGCTAATATGCATTCAGGATATTGAGTCATATTTATTACATCCCAGCCCATTTTGCTGAACCAGCGACTTTCTGACTTAGTAGAAAACCTGGGACCTTGAATTACTACAACGGTTCCGCTATTGTGTGCTTTAATATTCAACTCTTTGCACGCCTCAGTGGCCAATCCCCTCAGCTTAGCATCGTAAGGCTCTGCGCCTGATATATGCTTGGTCTCCGGGCCTTCGAAATAGGTGTCCTTTCTTCCCCAGGTTCTGTCTACAAAGTCATCACATATTACAAAGTCTCCCGGCTTTATATACGGCTTCAAACTTCCCGATGCTGTTGGAGCAATGATACTTTTTACTCCAAGCATTTTCATAGCATATAGATTAGCTCTATAAGGAATTGTATGGGGAGGATAAGAATGATTTTTGCCATGTCTGGGCAAAAATGCAACTTTTTTATCCCCTATCGATGCAATTGATATCTTGTCACTTGGCTTGCCATAAGGTGTATCAATATCTATTTCATCGACCTCAGGCAAAAAAGAATAGAAACCGGAGCCCCCGAATACTCCTATATCAGCTTTATGTTCCACAAAAATTCCTCCTCTTTATCAACTCTATTGTCATGACTGATAACGATTCCAAATGCCCCAGGGCATCTTCTCTTGCTCCTTTGGGGCAATTCGCCTTATGCTCCCAAACTAAGACTTTGTAAGCTTGCACTATTTTATCAGTTATGAAAACAGATTAATACCTACATAAATATTACTATACATATCAACATTTATCCAGATATAAATACCCTGCGTGGTAATCCATGTGGAACCGTGTTCCCAGTTCCCTATTTAATAATTCTCCAAAAACTTAGGCCCTAAATAGCGCTTAATTTTATCTTCATCGCTTTCATAAGACAAGTCAATAGGCTTCCTGTCGTTATCCTCAAAGATCACTCTTACAGTTGCGTCACCTTTTAGAAATTGTTCTGCAACTGTTTTCTCATCCACCTCTCTTTTTTTTACGGCCTTTCTGGATTTCTCACTTTTCTCAAACTCCCTGGCAAAATAGCTGCCGGATATTCTTATTACTTTAATGTATCTCATATTTTTCACCTCAAAAATAATGCTTGAAATTCTAATTCAATCTGATTATCTTGTTTTTTATCAAAACATCAAGGCTTAATTTCTTGATCGTACCGTTGAAGTCCGCTATAATTCTGCATCCTTCCGACGTCTCACTGATTTCCTTAACAGTACCATCACCAAAATGTTTATGATGTATTATATCACCGGATTTAATATTGCATTTATAATCTTTTAGCCATGCATCTATCTCTTCTATAAATCTGGAGGCTGAAGTTTTCTGAGAAAATCTGTGCTTAGGAACAACTATCCATAGTTCGTTTCTCGCCCTTGTCATAGCGACATAAAACAGTCTTCTCTCATCTTCCAGGTCAGCTGATAATATAGCATCATCTCTATAATACGGCACTATACCGTCTACTGCTCCTGATATGAAAACCTGATCAAATTCTAATCCCTTAGCTTTATGCATAGTCATTAAAGCTACGCTGTCACTTTTTTTAGTATCTCTATATTTATTGCGAACTGACTCCGCAATTTTTCTTATATGCTCAATATAATCCAATATATTGGTGAAGCTCTCTGCTGAACTGTTTATTTCTTCTAATATTTCCTTGAACAATTTTAATTCTATAGATTTCACATATGCGTAATCCCTTATATATTCTTCATATCCTGCAAAGCTTCTTATATATCTGACTGCTTTACCCGGAGGCATATCTTTAATTCTTAATAAGCTATCTTTCAATTCATACAGCTTTCTTATCTGAAGGTCGTTTAAAGCACCTGATTTGATAATATTATCTATAAGATCTCCATCTTTATTTAAAGCATTCTCTATAACTGTTCTGGCTATGTAACGATTTGGTTTGTTTATTATCCTTAATATGCTATTATTTTTTTCTATACCTAACGCAGCTTTAAAATAACACAATATGTCCATAAATATCCAGTGATTATATACTGACGCCACCCCATCATAAGATATAAAGGGTATATTACCTGCAATAAAGGCATCAATTAGGGCCCTTGACTGGAGGTTGGTCCTGTATATGACCGCAAATTCCGAATAATTTCCGCCCTTCTTTACTCGGCTTGCTATCTTTTCTCTAATTATCTTAGCTTCTTCCTCAAAATCTTCAACTCTTACCACCGAAGGGTACATGCCCATATCTTTTGTAGTCTTAAAGCTTTTCTGATATCTATTTCTATTATTATTTATTAAGGACATGGCAGAATTTATTATAGCCTTGCTGCTTCTGTAATTATACTTCAACGTTATTTTGGCAGAAGCTTTATATGCATTGGAAAATTCAAACATTATCCCTGGGTCTGCCCCTCTAAACCTATATAT
>DPSW01000343.1:3363-11266 GCA_003527145.1 Clostridiaceae bacterium
TCAATAAGTATATAACCGAATTTTTCCCTAACGCTTTTTAACACATGCGGGTTATTGACAAGTATATGGTAACAATGTGTTAGCATATCGTCATAATCATATTTTCTGTTATTATGCTTATAGTTTTCATACTGTTCTGCAATGCTTTTAAATGCATTCCTATCTATTGAATCAGGCTTATNNATAACCTGCTCATCCTCGAAAAAGCTATAACCTGAGCTTTTTATTATTGATTTTATTATCATATATCTCTCTTTTTCATCCAGGATATCTTCCAGCCTATAATCTTCATATTTCCTCAATATTCTAAAAAATATGGAGTGAAAAGTACCGAATGTTACAGCATTATATTCTTTTGAATATCCCGGGAGCTTGCAGAACCTTTCTTCCATCTCTTTAGCAGCCGCCTTTGTAAATGTCACTACAAGTATTTTCCCAGGCCCAACTCTATGATGTTTGACCAAATACATCACCCTATGAGTTATCACAGTGGTCTTTCCCGTTCCGGGGCCTGCTATTACCAGGCAAGGACCTTTATAATGCCTGACAGCTTCCAGTTGCTCATCATTCAATTTTTCTAAATTTGCTTTCATATATGACACACCTTAAAAAAGGGGAGAACTAAGTCCCCCCTGAAGTTTTATATTATAATCTCATCCCTTTTTCAAAGGCCTTAATATTAATTTCAAGCATTTTCTCAGGTATAATTTCCTTTAGAATCTCTATCCAATCAATTTCATTAAGCTCAAAAGCTTTAACCAGCGCTCCCAGCAGGACAATATTCTGGGTTTTAATATTTCCCAACTCCATAGCAGTTTTGGCGGCATCAATTTCTATGGTTTTAAAATTCTTTGCTAAAGCTTCCATTACGCCTTGAGGATATTCAGCCTTACCAATAGCTATGGGCAGAGACGGTATCTCATAATTATTTACTACTACTATGCCATCAGGCTTTAGATATTCTATCCATCTTGCTGCTTCCATTTTTTCAAAAGCCACCAAGATATCAGCCATACCTCTGCCTATTATTGGTGAATATACTTTTTCTCCGTACCTGACTTGGGTAGTAACGCTTCCTCCCCTCTGAGCCATGCCGTGGACCTCTGACATCTTCACATCATATCCTGCTTTAACAAGGCCCNNACCAGAATTGTACCTTGACCTCCGACCCCTACAAGAAGAATGTTCTTTACTGCTTTCATCCTATTCACCAACCCTTCCTATAGCATCAAACTTGCATACCTGCATACATACCTCGCAGCCTACGCACATGGATTGCTCTATATAAGATTTCCCATCTTTGAAAAATATTGCCGGGCATCCTACCTTTAAGCACATTTTGCATTTTTTGCATTTATCTCTATCAACTGCGCACTTTGTCTTTGGAGCTGGCAAGCCTTTTATCAAGACACAAGGGCGTTTTGTCACTATTGCATAGGATTCATCTGCTTCTTCAGCTTCCTTTATGACTTCATCCATGGCCTTCAAGTCGCACGGATCAACAACTTTAACTGTTTTATATCCTATGGCCTTTAATATTTCTACAACATCTATCTCAGGAGCAGGATCACCCATCAAAGTTTTTCCGGTACCCGGGTTCTGCTGGTGCCCGGTCATACCTGTAATCCTGTTGTCCAGTACAATCGGAACCATTTTGCCTTTATTATACAATATATCTATGGCACCCGTTATTCCCGAATGGAAGAAGGTAGAATCTCCTACAACCCCAAATACCTTTCCTTGCCTGCCTGAGGCCTCAAAGGCTTTTGACATGCCCATTCCTGCAGTAAAGCCGGCTCCCATGCAAATGCATGTATCCAAAGCTTCAAGAGGCTGAGCTCCGCCAAGTGTATAGCATCCTATATCGCCGGTCACTACTGTATTTTTCTTTTTTGACATTGTGTAGAAAAATCCTCTATGAGGGCAGCCCGGGCAAAGAACAGGGGGGCGCGGCACCACATTTACTTCCAATGGTTTTGATTCATATGTCTTGTCCAACATGACCTTGGCAATTATTTCAGGATTTAATTCGTATATAATCGGTATAAGCTCCTTGCCTATACATTTAATTCCTGCTGCCTTGATTTGCTCCTCCATAAATGGTTCAAGCTCCTCAACTACATATAGAGTTTCAACATTTTCAGAAAACTCCTTTATGAGGGCCATCGGCAGGGGATAAGTAAAGCC
Source organism: Clostridiaceae bacterium (assembly GCA_003527145.1). GTDB lineage: Bacteria > Bacillota > Clostridia > Lutisporales > Lutisporaceae > Lutispora. Next base: position 5,551 of record DPSW01000343.1, read on the forward strand.
CAGCTTCAGATAGGAAGCATTATCCCCGAATATTTCTTTTACATACTGATATGCTATTCCAGAGGTAATAATTCCGATACTCTTATTATTATACTCAGCTTTATTAAGCGGAGATTTATTTGAATACTCCTCTAAATCCTTTAGCCTTTTTTCTACTCTTACATGTGCAAGCTTTGCATTAGCCGGAGTTGCAACATATTTAGGTATGTTCCTGCTATAAGGTTTAAAAGGAACATCTTCTCTTTCGCCAAACTCAACAATGCTCTTACTGTGACAAACTCTCGTAGTTACTCTGAACAAAACCGGCGTATCAAATTCCTCGCTGATTCTATAGGCTTCCTTTATAAAATCCTTGCATTCCTGACTGTCGGAAGGCTCTATCATCGCCATCTTTGCAAACCTTGCATAGTATCTGTTGTCTTGTTCATTCTGAGAGCTGTGCATGCTCGGATCATCAGCAGTAATCAATACAAAGCCTGCGTTTACTCCAAGATATGCATAGGTAAAAATGGGGTCAGCTGCTACGTTTAAACCAACATGCTTCATAGCTGCCAGGCTCCTTGCTCCACCAATAGACGCACCGATTGCTACCTCGGTTGCCACTTTCTCATTCGGTGCCCATTCAGAGTAAATCTTATCCTTATACTCTACCATATTTTCCAGAATTTCTGTGCTGGGAGTTCCCGGGTAAGCAGCCGCTACTGTAACCCCAGCCTCATAAGCTCCTCTAGCAATTGCTTCATTGCCTGACATTAAATGTCTCACAAGAATTCCCCCTTAGATTATTTTATATTTTTGGCTATAATGCTTCCCATAGCAATAGAAAGTAATTTTGTTTCAGAAGTATCTGCTCTGGACACCAAAACAATGGGTGCCTTAGCTCCCATTATAATGCCTGCAGATTTTGAATCTGCAAAGTAGGTCAATGATTTGCCGAGGGCNNATAAGGCACTAATAAAATGTCTGCATTTCCCCCGCCCTCGCCTTTATATCTTTTATGTTCGCATGCTTCCTTGCTGATGGCCAGATCCAAAGCAACCGGGCCTTCTACAACAGTTTCCAATTTGGTCCATTTATCATGCATATTGGATAATGCATCAGCATCGACAGTCGCTGGGATCTTAACATTAACGGTTTCTGCTCCGGCGAGAACAGAAGCATATATTTTACTCAATCCCATAGCCTTGCATACTGAAATAGCGTTTTCAAGTATTTTCACCTTTTGCTCCAGGTCAGGGGCAACATTGATGCCTCCGTCTGTTAAAAACAATAATTTATGGTAGCTTGGAACCTGATATACCATGACATGGCTTATCAAGCTGTCCTTTCTCAATCCGGCTTCCTTATCCAAAACGGCTCTCATAATATCAGCAGTCTGTAAAATTCCCTTCATCAAAAAATCTGCTTTTCCTTCTCTTACCAAAGATACAGAGATTTTAGCCGATTGTATTACATCTGGTTCATGTATAATCCTGTATTCGTCTGCCATATTGATATCATCCATGATATTTCTTATAGCAGCTTCATCTCCTACTAAGATGGGCTCTACCAACTTCATCTTTGCGGCTGAATTTACAGCCTCCAGCACATCTTTATCCTGGGCAGCTGCCACAGCAAGCTTCATTGTCTTATTGTTTTTTACAGCTGACAGCAGTTCATCAAAGTTTTTTATCATGTCTTCACCTCCGTAAATCCCGTTTTTAATATCCTAATGACTTATTTATTATAATAATCTCAATATCAATCTTTGATGGTTTCTTTTCTAATATGGCAGTCACACTACACATCCTCTGAGGACTGTCACAATCGTTGCATTTCCCGGTTATTGCGCAGGGTGTCTTAAGATTGAGCCTCCTTGCATTTTTATATGTATTTTCTTTAATTCTCTCAATCGCTTTTTCCAAATTCTCTGCCAGTTTATTAATACCACATATTATATAGACTTTTTTAGGGCCGAATATCATAGAAGTCACTCTATTACCAACCCCATCAATATTTACCAGCTGCCCTTTTACTGTAAATGCATTAGTGCTTGTAAGATAGACATCCGCCCTGGAAGCGTTTATTCTGGCATTATCCATGCTTTCAGGAGTAGTTTCAAGCCNNGAAAAAATACCTTATTGCCCCTCTCCAGCAAGAGTTTGGGAAGCTCTAATTCTGTGATCGTCATACTTCCCCCAATTCCAATGGAATCTGTCTCCTTGATTTCTTCCAGCAGAGTTTTAACTGCGGTGTCCGAATCTTCAAAAAATCGGGCCTTAAAGTTATTCTTATTAAGAGCTTTGATTGTATCCTCAATTCTTTTATCCATGAAAACACCCCCTCTCCTTCTCTCATTTTTTATTTTATCACAACATACATATGCTGTCCAAGCGTGAAAAGAACCTCTTTTAATATTGCTGCAGTTTAAAAGAGGTTTGAAGACAATTATTCCTCCGCCATAACCAGGTCTATTTCTTCTTTTAGCTTGTCCTTATTTATTACGAAAAATGAAAGGCCCTCCATAGTCTTAGGATTTCCAGGTACAGTATGGAAAAATATACTCTCAGAGTTTATATCTTTTGCCTTATTGGCAAAATACATCATTTCTTTAGGCGTCATGCTGGTTTTTACGTATTTTGTTATTGGGCTTTGGAGCTTGAGAAAGTTTGCAACAATGTTTCCGTTTATAACCTTTTCCATGCCCAGCTTAACAATTTGCTGCTGCATTTTTATTCTGCCCAAATCCCCTTCTTTATAGCCTCCGCCTTTGTTGTTTTTTCTCCAGCGCAATAGCTTTACGATATCCTCGCCATTCTTTACTACTTGTCCTTTTTTAAAATGAATATGAAGATCATCAGCAGGATCATCATAATTCATGTCATTAGGCACTTCTACTTTTAAGCCGCCCAGCCCGTCTACAATAGCCTTTACAGCTTCATAGTCAAATTGCACATAATAATCAATATCCATCTTGGTAATATCTTCTACTGCTTTTACAAGGCCTTCAGCGCCGCTGCTCCCATATACTGCATTAACCTTCTTTTGGGCTGCATGATTATAACCTTTTCTAGGGTAATAGGTATCCCTGGGAATCGAAAAAATGTCTACTTTATCTTTTTCCATATCATAACTTGCCATCATTATTGTGTCGGACAAATTCTTGGCAACCCCTATGACCAGTACATTCACCCTTTTATCCGGCATTGGAGATACTCCATCAGTGGGTTTAATGCTTATACTGTTCAAAAATAAATATAGTACACCATATAATGAAGCTAAAGCTACCGCAAAGCTGATCAAAAATATTTTAAGAAATTTTTTCTTTTTGCTCAAAATCTTACCTCCAAGTTATCAAAAAAAATTTAGAGTATCCTATATATCCTGCTTAATGTATTTTTTTTCTCCGCCAAAGTCTTCTATTCTATATAGATCAGCATAGCTTAATCCTTTATTCTTCACTATCTCCACTATTTCATCATAATTTTCCTGACTGAATTTGACCGCCAAGCCACAGCTTGATGCTATACTTCTGGGAACAGGCATCATTATAATATTAGAATTATTCTCATTTGCTGCTTTTTCAAACATCAATGCATGATGTGTTGAATTAAATGTAAAAATATATTGTTTTTCAGCCATTTTTATCACCTCTTGACGATTATATATTATACTATCCTTTTTCCTCATAATCAAATTAATGTTTTATCTGCCCGGGTTGTTATTTTTAATCAATTATTTTTGACTTAATCCATATAGAGTTGTATCATTTAGATGATATTTAATTTTTCAATATTTATTATGGGGGTAGCAGAAATGGATTTTAAGCAAATAGAAGCCTTTGTTTATGTAGTCCGGCACTAAAGTTTTTCAAAAGCTGCTGATGCTATATATTTAACCCAGCCAACCGTAAGCGCTCATATAAATTCTTTAGAAAATGAAATCGGCACCAAGCTGATTGACAGATCTGCAAAGGAGGTTTTACCTACAGAAGCCGGTAAGATATTTTTTGAATATGCTCTCAATCTTATGAACACAAGAGATGCAGCGGTATTTTCTCTCAACGGCTTCACAAAGGGTTCTTCAGGAAAGCTTGAAATTGCAGCATCTACTGTCCCGGGCCAGTATATAATCCCCGAACTAATCCTCGGATTTCAGAAAAAATATAAAAATATCGTTTTTAATTTAATACAGTTGGACACAAAACAAGTAATTGAAGAACTGCTGGATAACAGCTTTGAGATAGGTGTAGTAGGCTCAATAATCAATAATGAAAAGCTAAAATACGAAAAATTGCTTGAAGATAAAATGGTTATTATAACTCCCAAAAATAAAAGAATTGCAGAAATAGACGGCAATAAGATATCGATGGAAGACTTGAAAAATGAGAATTTCATTTTTAGAGAGACAGGCTCAGGTACTAGAAAGGAATTTGAAAAAAAGCTGATCAAGGCTGATATAGATCCAAAATCAATAAATGTAGTCGCTCAAATGAACAGCACCGAAGCGATAAAGCAAGCGGTGAGCCTTGGGCTTGGGGTTTCTATCGTGTCTTCAATAAGCGCAGAAGATTATGTTAAGTTCGGGTTGATAAATGCCTATGAATTAAAGGAATTCAGTTTGAATAGAGAGTTCTATATGGTTTACCATAAGAGCAGGCCTATGTCTCCAATAACTGATATGTTTAAAGAATATGCTATATCCTATTATGAAAACCATTAGTCAAGATTAAAATGATTGATGCGGCGCTGTCCCGCATCAATCATTTTAGCAAAAATTATAATAAAAATTCATCATTTTCTGTATAAACTTTTATACCGTCATTTATGAACATTTGAGTGCAAAGGCCATTTCCCTTTATCAGCTTTCCGGAAAAAGTTCCATCATAAATCAAGCCATGACCGCAGGACGGACTTTTGGCTTTCAGTATTGCATATTTGCACCCATATAAATGAGCTATTCTCAGTGCCTCTTCTGCTCCTTTCCTGAAAAATGAGGTCACATCTTCACCATGATGATTTTTAACAGTACCACTCCCTGCAGAAATTTCTGATGGGTATCTTGGAGTAGACATGCCTCCAAGCTGTTCAGGACATACAGGTATCAAATTATGATATTTTAGCAATGCCTTTACACCTTCATTATTGCAGCTGTCTCCATCATATCTGGTATTTATGCCTAAAAGGCATGCGCTCACTATTATATTCATTTTATCTCTACGATGGTAGCACCAAGTCCACCCTCGTTATAACCTCCTGTCCTAAATGATTTTACATGGGCATGGTTTTTTAAAAAATCTTTTACACCGTTTCTAAGCACCCCTGTACCTTTGCCATGGATTATTGTTACAGTTGGAATGCCGGCGAGATAAACATCGTCAAGATACTTATCTATATCCAGCAGGGTCTCATCCAGAGTTTTCCCTCTGAGGTCCAGTTGATGGGGAACCTGTGAAGCCTTTGCTTTTTCAATCCTGGCATATCTTTGTGTCATAACCTCTTCTTTAACATCTTTATCCAGTTGTATATCTTTAATGTTTACATTTATTTTCATTATCCCCGCTTGAACAGTGAGGTTGCCGTTATCATCCGGCAGGGTAATTATATTTCCCTTTTGGTTTAAATTCAATATTTTCACCGTGTCACCCAGCTTCAATTTTTCCGGAGGCTTATGGCTGATTCTCGTAGTATGCGCAATCCCATAGGTTTTTTCTGTTTCATCTTCTATAGATTTAAAA
>DPSW01000291.1:0-552 GCA_003527145.1 Clostridiaceae bacterium
CTCAGTCTTTGGCAGTGGCAAAAGAATTGAATCTCGATATGGAAAAAACCAATGTCAATGGCGGTGCAGTCGCTTTAGGTCATCCTGTAGGAGCAAGCGGTGCCAGAATTTTAACAACTCTTCTTTACGAGATGAAAAGGAGAAATTCTAAATACGGCCTTGCTACTCTCTGCATTGGCGGCGGAATGGGAACTGCATTAATAGTAGAAATGTAAGATATGAAATAATATGAAAGCCATCGAGAATAATAACTTCGATGGCTTATATTATTTATCTTTAAATCATATCATTAAAGGAAAATATAATTTTTTGTAGTATATAAATAGTATGCTTAATCTGATCTAAGAATATTGTTGANNCGAAGAAATAGAAAAACTGATTCTTTCACCCTATGCGGTGGCATGTATAGACAGCAGGGGAAGAGATAAGTCGGAGGATAAGTGCGACATCAGGACAGATTTTCAGAGAGACAGAGACAGGATAATTCACTCTAAAGCCTTCAGAAGGCTTAAACACAAAACTCAGGTATTCATATCACCGGAAAAAGATCAC
>DPSW01000291.1:585-4806 GCA_003527145.1 Clostridiaceae bacterium
CAGAGGCCATTGCTTTAGGGCATGATTTAGGCCATACTCCTTTCGGACATGCAGGCGAAGCCGTATTGGACAGCATTCATCCATCGGGTTTCAAGCATAACGAACAAAGCCTCAGAGTTGTAGAAATATTAGAAGATAAAAGAGGTTTAAATCTGACGTGGGAAGTCAGAGATGGGATACTGAACCATACTGGAGATAATTTGCCCAGTACATTGGAAGGCATGGCAGTTAAATTTTCGGATAGGATAGCATATATAAATCATGATATAGACGATGCTTTAAGAGCAGATATTTTAAGCACCGCGGACATACCTGAGCAATGTCTGGAGGTTTTAGGCAGCGATCATAAGAGCAGGATAAATACAATGATCACGGATATAATTGTTGAGAGCCTGGATAAGCCTTATGTCAGGATGAGTGAAGGCGTTGATGAGGCTACAAAGCAATTGAGGGATTTCATGTATGATCATGTATATATTGGATCTAAAGCTAAGGTCGAAGAAGTAAAGGTTCAGTATATTATAAGACAGCTTTATGAATTTTTTATTGCGAATCCTGAAGAAATTTCTCAGGACTTGCGCACGAAGCTGCCGGGCGAGGACATTCATAGGTTGACCTGTGATTATATTGCCGGCATGACGGATAGATATGCATTAAACAAATATAAAGCGATTTTCTTGCCTACTGCATGGCAGATTTAAATGATCATTTTAATAAAAATTGAAGGATATTTGGCTTTTATATCGAATAAGTATAAATTCAGTGTCCTAAATAGGTGGAGTATGAAAATATTAGTCGATGCCGATGCATGTCCCGTTAAGGATATTATATTGGAAATATCTCAAAAATACAATATTGAAGCTATATTCGTATGCAGCTTAAGCCATTATTCTAACTACTATGAAAAGCATGGATTAAATCCGGTATATGTAGATAATGTATCTCAGTCTGCAGATCTGGCAATAATCAATAGAGCAAGAGAAGGGGATATAGTAGTAACCGGGGATTATGGACTTGCTGCAATAATATTGTCAAAGGGAGCATTTGCCGTTTCTTTTGACGGCAAACTGTTTGACGACAACAATATTGATGAATTATTAGCGAAAAGACATGAAACATTAAAATCTTTACGCAGCGGGGGGCGTGTTAAGGGCCCGGCTAAACGAAGCGCAAAGGACGATGAAGAGTTTTTATGCTCTTTGGAAAGATTAATAAAGATCATATGATTTAAAAAAGGTGGTATAAGCTATGTTTTTCTCAGAAGAAATGGTTTCTGAGATAATTGAGAAAAATGACATTGTTGATATAATATCGCAATACATGAATCTAAAAAAAAGGGGGAGAAACTATATCGGTTTATGTCCTTTTCATTCTGAAAAAACCCCCTCTTTTAGCGTTTCTCAAGATAAGCAGCTTTTTTACTGCTTTGGATGCGGAGAAGGTGGAAATGTAAGCACTTTCATTCAAAAGATCGAAAGGATGACCTACCCGGAATCCTTAAAATTTTTGGCTGAAAAGGCAGGAATTAAAATAGGTGATGAGACAAATAAAGAGGATTTAGAAAAGGCTAAGAGAAAACAGCTTCTTTTCAGGATAAATAAGGAAGCTGCCAGATTTTTTTATAATAATTTGGGCGGCGATAGTAGAGCTATGAAATACTTGTCCAATCGAGGCTTGAGCATGGGTACTATAAAAAAATTTGGTCTTGGTTTTTCACCGGATAACTGGGACAGTTTGAAGAAATTTTTGTCCTCAAAGAGTCTAAAACTTGAAGCAGCATATTCTGCGGGACTTCTGGTTAAAAAGAATAACAACGAAGGCTATTATGACAGGTTTAGAAACCGGGTTATGTTTCCAATCATAGATTTAAAGGGAAATGTTATTGCTTTTGGAGGAAGGGTGCTGGACGACAGCAAACCAAAGTATTTAAATTCCCCTGATACTCCCATATATAATAAAGGGTACAATATTTATGGTTTAAATCTTGTCAAAGGCATAAGAGATTTAAGGAACATCATTGTTGTAGAAGGATACATGGATGCAATATCACTGCACCAATATGGCATCAATAATGCAGTTGCATCCCTAGGGACCGCATTTACTGAGCATCAGGCAAGATTGCTCAAAAGGTTTGCAAATGAAATAATTATTGCTTATGATTCAGATGCCGCAGGTCAAAATGCAACTTTGAGAGGCTTATCCATATTGGAAAAGGAAGGCTGCACCGTAAAAGTTTTGCGGCTTCCCAAGGGAAAAGATCCGGATGAATATATTAGGAAAGAAGGCTTGGAATCCTTTAAAAAACTGGTTGACAACAGCATGTCATTGATCGATTACAAAATATTTAACTTGAAAGATGGCTTAAATATGGAAAATATTGAAAACAGGATAAGGTTTATAAAGCAGCTGGCGAATGTTATGCAGACTATTGACAGTCCTGCTGAAACCGATGCATATATTAAAAAGTACTCAAAAGAAATGCAGATAAGTGAAGAGGCTGTTTATGATGAATTAAATACATTAAAAAAGAAGCATACTAATGGAAATAACAGGCATAATATAGTAGACAGGACTGTGGTTGTAAATAATGCAGAATTAAAAAGATCTATTAATGGAGAAATTATAGCAGAAAAAAAACTGATCAACATATGCATTCAGAACGAAAATAAGGCAAATTATATATTTAGCCGTATTACCGCTGATTATTTTAATTTGCCTATTCACAGAAGAATTATTGAGATAATAAATTTAAAAATAAAAGAAGGAAAATTGATATCAGCTGGAGAAATAATAATCCATTTGGAAAATGAAGAAGACAGAAAAAAAGCCGCTGAGGTTTTTAATATTGAGATAACAAACCATGATTTGGAACTTATGGATTCATATATAGATAAGCTGTTGCAAGCTCATATCCGCAAGAGGATTGGGGAATTGACCAAGTTGATGAATGAATATTATGAGAATGGGGACAGGGATAAATCGAATGAGATATTCAAGGAAATCATGGAATTGCAAAAGAAGAAGAAATAGTTTCCTGGAAGGGAGGGGATAACTTTGAAGAATGATGAATCTAAAATGAATTATATAAAGGAATTGGTTGAAAAGGGCAATAAGAATGGAATGCTCACTTATAAAGAAATAATGGATACATTAGAAGAAGTGGAAATGGAGCCTGAACAAATCGATAAGATTTATGAGTATTTGGAAGCAAAGGGTATAGATGTTGTAGGCAATATCGATGCTGAAATTGACATACCTCCCATAGATGACGAAGCCGAACCGGTTGAACTGGATCTTACAGTACCTGAGGGTATTAGCATAGATGACCCTGTGAGAATGTATCTCAAAGAAATTGGAAAGGTTCCTCTTCTTAGCCCGGATGAGGAGATCGAGTTGGCGAAGAGAATGAAGGAAGGAGATGCTGAGGCCAAGAAAAAATTGACCGAAGCAAACCTGAGGCTTGTAGTTAGTATTGCAAAAAGGTATGTGGGCAGAGGAATGTTGTTTTTAGATCTGATACAAGAAGGTAATCTTGGTCTTATTAAAGCAGTAGAGAAGTTTGATTATGTAAAGGGCTTTAAATTCAGCACATATGCCACATGGTGGATTAGACAGGCTATAACAAGAGCTATAGCAGATCAGGCAAGAACCATCAGGATACCTGTTCATATGGTAGAAACAATAAATAAGCTTATCAGAGTTTCGAGACAGCTTCTTCAAGAACTCGGGAGAGATCCTCTGCCAGAGGAAATCGCTCAGGAAATGGGGCTGTCTGAAGACAAAGTAAGAGAAATAATGAAAATTGCACAGGAGCCTGTTTCACTGGAAACTCCCATTGGCGAAGAAGAAGACAGCCATCTGGGTGATTTTATTCCAGATGATGATGTTCCTGCTCCGGCTGAAGCAGCGGCTTTTACGCTTCTTAAAGAGCAGCTGATGGAAGTGTTGGATACGCTGACCCCCAGAGAAGAAAAGGTTCTTAGACTTAGATTTGGGCTTGATGATGGCAGAGCAAGGACCCTGGAGGAAGTGGGAAAAGAATTCAATGTAACAAGAGAAAGAATACGTCAAATAGAAGCAAAAGCTTTGAGAAAATTAAGACATCCCAGCAGAAGCAAGAAACTAAAAGATTATTTAGAATAGAAATTTCTACAATATACTATTGACAATTTCATATAAAGTTAGTAGAATATTATTTGTCAGTTTACTTTCCTCAATAGC